>JAIOXO010000004.1 GCA_022396035.1 Actinomycetes bacterium
TAAAGGTATAGGCATACTTTATATGGGACTGGTACAGGTGGTGAAAGATTACCTTATCGGCAGAGCCTTCCAGTATATTTAAAAATTCCCTTAAGTTCTGGGCTCTCTGCCCGGTGGGGCTGACCAGTACTATGCTGTCGTAAAATGTAAATTTTTTTTTGGCTGTTGTATTCATAATTGCAGTGTCTAATAATAACGGAAAATTTTTATATGTAAAAGGTTTTTTTAAAATTAACTGTTTTTAAATAATGTGGTATTTTAAAAAAAAATCATTAACGTATATAATACATATAAAATATTTAATTATTATCCAAGCAAGAAAAAACAACCATGAATAAGAAAAAAAACAAGGCAGTAGTGGTATCCAACCGGGTACCCTACAAGATAGTCAAAAGCAAAAAGGGAGTAAGATACAAAAAAAGCGTGGGAGGACTGGTAACCGCCCTGGACCCCATACTTTCCAGGAAAGGCGGACTATGGGTAGGGTGGAATGGCCTGGTAGGTAAGAACAAGTATGCTGAAAAAACGGTAGAAATGGATTCAGGCTATTCTGTAAAATTCTTGGGTTTGAGCAAATACGATGTAAAGGATTTCTACCATGGGTTTTCCAATAGAACCATATGGCCCCTGTTCCATGGCTTTATATTCCAGAGCTATTTTGATGTTAATTATTGGAAAGCCTATAAAAGGATAAACAAAAGATTTACTGAAAAGGTACTGGAAGAGGTAAAGGGTGACGAGATAATCTGGGTTCAGGATTATCATCTGATGCTGATGCCCAGCATGTTGAGAAAAGAATTACCCCGGGCAAAAATCATTTTCTTTTTGCATATACCATTTCCCTGTAATGAAATATTCAGGGTGCTGCCCTGGGACAAGCAAATTCTGGAAGGGCTTATGGGGGCCGATCTGTTGGGGTTCCAGACCTCCAGGGACTCTATGAATTTTCTGTATAACTGTAAACAGGAACTTAAGGTTATTGTTGATTACAAAAATGGCAATGTAGAGAAAGATGAAAAGAAGGTACAGGTAAGCAATTTCCCCATAAGCATAGATTTCGGGAAGTTTGACCGCATAGCCAAGAAGAATTCCACCAACCATATGGTACGGGAATTTAAAAAGGCACATAAAAATGTGAAGTTAATTATGAGTGTGGAAAGGCTGGACTATACCAAAGGCATCAAAGAAAGACTGTATTCCATTAAACGTTTCTTCGAAAAGTATCCTGAATACAGGAAGAAAGTAATATTTATACAGATATCGGTGCCCAGCCGTACCAAGATAATTGAATACAGGCAATTTAAAAGGGAAATAGACCAGCTGATAGGCAATATAAACGGGGAATTCGCCGATGAGCTCTGGACCCCAATTAACTATATCTACAAAACTATTCCCCAGGAGGTTTTGGTATCCTACTATAAGGCGTCGGATGTCTGCCTGGTAACTCCTTTAAGGGATGGCATGAACCTTATTGCCAAGGAGTATGCCAGCTGCAAGCCCGATGGAAATGGGGCGCTGGTTCTAAGTGAATTTGCCGGTTCGGCAGAAGAGATGCACCAACATTCGGTGATGGTTAACCCCTACGACTTTGAAGAAGTAGCCGACGGTATAAAAGATGCCCTGGAAATGGATTCTGCTAAGAAGAGGCAGGATATGCTGGCTTTAAGGGATATGGTCAAAAACAATGATGTATACCATTGGGCCGAGAGATTCTTGGGATATGCGGCTAAAAGGGGATAGCTATCGAGTATTTGTTCGATAATTTAGAACAGGTTCTGGGAAGGATAAAAAATTGCTCCCACCTGTATTTGTTTCTGGATTATGACGGCACCTTGGTGGGAATTAAAAAGAGGCCCGAGGACGCAAAGCCCTCTAAAAAAACCAAACTTATATTATCTAAGCTAATCTCCAATTCCCGCATAACCACAATTTTGGTTTCAGGGCGGCCGGTCCTGCAGCTGGTTGGTTTTTTACGTGATATTGAGACCGGCAAACTAAATATGGTGGGAAGCCATGGTGCAGAGATAAAAATTGATGGACAGGAACCAGAAATAATAGAAGCTGCGCGGGGGCATATAAAACATATTGGTAGTATTAAAAAAGAACTGGAAAAGATCACTGGCTATAAAAGCTGTTTTTATTTAGAGGATAAAAAAGTATCCCTGGCTATACACTACCGTAATTGTCCGCCAAAGGACCTGGAGAAATTAGGCAAGATAAGAAACTTTTTAAAAGTTTATACCGGCAGGCTGGGGCTGGATGTAATTGAAGGCAAGAAAGTAATAGAGGTAAAGGCCTCATCCATTAATAAAGGCATGGCCCTTAAGAATTTAAAAAACAAGTGGTCGCCTTCCCGGCCAGGGCTTAGTCTGTGTATAGGGGACGATGTAACTGATGAGTATATGTTTGAAGCCAATTCCGGTGGCTTAAATTTAAAGGTTGCCAGGAATAGTAATGTAGCTAGCCGGGCCCGCTATTATGTTAGGGGAATAGGGCAGGTACAGAAATTCCTGATGAGAGTTAACCAAGAAGTTCGGTAAATCCCTGTATCCGGGTTCGAAGCTGGCCATGGGAATAATTATTCTGGTCCACACAGTCACCATCTATCACCAGGGTAGGCAGACCGGCTTTTCTGGCATGGTCTTTTATAAGCCGGGCAGCAGCATTATTCTGCCTGCACCCCCAGTGGGAAAACAGTATGACCCCATCCATGTGGTAATCTTCGGTTAATTTGGATATAACCTTTAATCTGTTGTTTATACTTCCTCTCAAATAATGGGAAAGCATCTTTATGGCCATACTCCTAAAAGGCTGTGCCGGATCCAGTTTAGGCCAGTAGACGTGATTTATTTCTTCAAAAGCTACCATGCAGTTTCCCTGTTCAAGCAGAGAAAATATCTCATTTCTATAATAAGGTTTCAGGTGCAGCCAGAGCAGCCTTTTTCTGGGCCTGACCGAGCACTCTTCCTGGGCCAGGGAGCTGAGTTCACGGTACATCTTTTTATAGAGGGATACCGCCTGCCGGGTACCCGCCATTCCATGGAAGGGCAAAATGAAGTTCAAGCCATTAAAATCAGGAGGATAGGTGTTCAGCTTTTTTCTTACCTGGTTTACTTTCTGCGCCCAGTACCTGAAGTCATTGGAATTATCTATAGCCTGTGCCAGAGCGTCCATATCCACTTTCTTGCCCAGCCGGGAGGTAATTTTCTTACTCATCTGCTCCAGTTGCCGGCTAAGATAATTAACAGATTCTTCATTATAGTCATAGGGTACATCAATCAGGTAATAATCTTCTTCCATCTTAAATTTATGGGCATAGGTATAGAATGATTTTTGAGCTGCATCACAGGCCAGATTGGTACAGATAATAAATTGTGGTTTTGGGAAAAGCCCCAGCTCTACTGCCCCTGAAGCACTTCGGTGGAAGGTGCATAGATCAGGGGAGTACCATTGGGAATTGGCTTTTTTTAAAGTATTGGAAGCTATACCCATACCGGCAGTAAAACCAGCCAGAACTTCAGGCAAAAAGGGAACAAGTCCCAGGCCATGCATTAGCTCATAGGGCAGAAACAATGAACCATAGGCTACTGGCCCCTGTTCCTGATAGGCTCTGGACATGGATTCAATGCTGTAGATATTAAGGTACTTGTCTGATACCGATTTAAAGGTAGCCCCAAACATCATCAGCACCGGTCTCTTGCCGGCAATAGCCAGAAACCTTTTTATATAGTTCTGGTTCAGGTTGTTTTTGATATTGTCTTTTAGTTTATCCCTTATTCCCATCACAGCATCTCCAGGAATGCTTCCAGCCTGGTCTTTATCTGACCCTCTGAAAAATTATTATATTCAAGTTCCAGGTTTAACACTGGTAAGCCTAAATTCTGCCGCGCTAGAGGATAAAAGTACAGGGTATTGTCACAGAATTTAAGGCTTACAAAGATCACTGCCTGTATGCAGTAGTCTTCTATGGCCTGTTTTAAGTTTTCTAGTTTCAGGCCCAGGTCGGCCATACGCATACAGGACGGTTTTTGCAGGTAGCTGACCGCCAGTGCGCGTACAGGATTCTGCTGGTAGCTGGTTACCTCATGATTAAAGTAGCGGCTTAAAGTACATACATCATCATAAACCATATGGCAGTCCAGCTCTGAAAGAATCTTCCATAGCTTATCTTCATTTATAAAGTTACCCACTACCATTACCCGGGGTCCGCCGGGGAGGTCTTTTTTTTCCGGGAGTCTTTTTAGCAACTTATCAATTTCAGAATTAAACAACTCCGGGCTGCTGGTAGCAGAGACCCTTACCAAACGGTAATAGTCAATTAAGCTAATCCGGTTATCTGTATAAGACTGCTTTAGCCCTTTTAAATAATTCTTTTTTTTATTTACCTGGTCTATGGCCAGTATCAGCTCCTGGCTGCTTATGGATGAGTCGGTTAATTTTTGGAGCATATCTTTAAATTGGTTAAGATTGTATTCAAAAAAGTTTACGGAATCGCTATTAACGGTCCGGGGAACATTCAAAAGAAAGCGGGGCAGATGGGGCAGATAAGAGCCAATAGTATCATACAATCTTCTGGCTCCATCGCAGGAGTCGACTATTACCGCGCCCTTAAAGTTTTTTTCATGGGCCAGCAGCTGGGACAGATTTGCCTTTAGATAAGGGCAGAAGTTGATAGGGAAGTAACCGTCTGCTTTATTAAGGTTAGCCCATCCATAAAGGCGGAAAGGCCTTAACTTGGCAGCCACAATCAATTCTTCCGGGGTATAGGTACACATCCAGGCAAATAAATTGTGATCCTGTTCCCGGGGCCATCCGGACAGCGGGGTCTGGTGCTCAGTTTTCATTTTTCAGTATTATTTCCTCATTTTTGCTAAAATCATCATAAAGACCTATATGACCCCAGAAATCTTCTATGCTACGGCCATCAATAGTACCCGAGCTTTTATTTTCAACAGTTATCCTTACCTTTTCTATTCCTTCAAACTGGGTAAGAGTATTTACAATAGAGTATATGGCTAGTTTTTCAGTAGTTGAACTATGGGGAATGGAAGTGTCGGTAAGGATATGGGCAGAAAAATCCGCTATAGCCAATCCATTATCTACCTTCACATGGTTAACTTTGGTGCTGGCAGGGATAGTTGGTAAAAGGTTGGATTGGCCCGGTCCCGCAATAAGTTGCTCCAGGCTGGCCTGGTAAATATTCGGTGAGGACTTTACCTGCCTGGTCTGGGCTTGGAGATAAAAGCTGCCTTCTGATTCCACTGTAAAATAGAGGTCTACCGACTGGCCGCTGCAGGCGGTTAAAGCCAGGCATATAAGTATTGCCGTAAATAGAATAATCGTTGCTCTTTTCAACATAATCACCACCCCCTATCCTGATTTTGTATAAATATTAATGTAAAAGAGGGCATTTGTATAGGATGAAATAAATATTTGTTACAAAATCTGAGCCCTAAATGTTATTATATAATAGCCTTAAAATTAAACAAGCAGGCGGTATTTATGGCAAAGAAAGCACTAATTATAATTGATATGTTAAATGATTTTGTCCTGAAAGGCGCCCCCCTTAAAGTTCCAAAAATTGAGACTATAACCGGGCCCATACAGAGAGAAATCGAAAAAGCAAAGTTAAAGAATTTTCCAGTTATATACCTCTGTGACAGCCACCGGCCTGATGATCCGGAGTTTAAAAGGTTTGCTCCGCATGCGGTTAAAAATACAGAAGGAGCCAAAGTTATAGGCCAGCTGAAACCCCAGGGAAGCGATATAATCGTAAAAAAAACAACTTTTTCCGGTTTCTATAAAACCGAGTTGGAACGTGTACTGAACATGATGGGGGTAAACCATTTAAGAGTTACCGGCTGTGTTACCAATATATGTGTTTATCTAGTGGTATTTGAGGCTATATCCAGGGGTTATGAGGTGGATGTGGTATCTGACGCGGTAATAGGCCTCAACCAACGGGACCACCGGTTTGCCTTAAGGCAGATGAAGGATGTATTAAAAGCAAATGTTATTTAAAGGAAAAAATATGTTTTATATAGCTGATGAGAAAGATATAAGAGAGGGCAAAGTCACCGATATCTATTTTCGAAGGTCCGAGCAGATACTCAAGAAACTGGGTAAAGATGTGACTGTAAAAACTGAGATTTTTTTAAAGAATTTCCCCAACCGGTATGGTTGGGGGATTCTGGCGGGTATCGAAGAAACCTTGAAACTTCTAGCCAATGGAAAGAAAGTTTCCGTCAGGTGTATGCCGGAAGGGACCATCTTCAGGGAATATGAACCGGTTATGGTGATAGAAGGAAAATACCTTGACTTTGGTGTTTTTGAAACAGCCATACTTGGGTTTTTATGCCAGAGCAGCGGAATTGCCACTAAAGCTGCCCGCTGCAAGCTGGCAGCAGGCCAGAAACCTGTTTACAGCTTCGGGGCCAGGAGGGTTCACCCCGCTATTACCCCCATGGTAGAAAGATGTGCATATATAGGAGGCGCAGAAGGAGTTTCCACAGTCATTGGGGCAGAGGCCATAGAGGGACAACCGGTGGGAACCATGCCCCATGCACTGATACTCATAATAGGGGATACCGTAGAAGCTACCCGGGCTTTTGACCAGGTTATATCCAAAGATGTAAACCGGATATCCCTCATAGATACCTTCAATGACGAAAAATTTGAAGCTATCAATGTGTGCCGGGAGCTGGGAGATAATATTTACGGCCTGAGGCTGGATACCCCTGGTTCCAGAAAGGGTGATTTTGTAAAGATTTTACAGGAAGTTAGGTGGGAGCTTAACATAAGGGGGTTCAAGAAAGTTAAACTGGTGGTTAGCGGCGGCCTGGATGAGGAGGAAATAATGGAACTGGGCCAGGCAGCTGATTCATTTGGAGTAGGCACCTCCATATCGGGAGCCAGGGTACTGGATTTTGCCCTGGATATAGTAGAGATAGAAGGCAGAAAAGTTGCTAAAAGAGGCAAGATGTCGGGGGCAAAAAAAGTTATAAGGTGCAGCAATTGCTTCAATGACCAGGTGGTGCTTGAAGAGGAAAAGGCAGAAAATTTTACCTGCCAGGAATGCGGTTCCCGGTTTAATGAGCTGTTTATGGAAGCTGTAAAAGATGGTAAACTATTGGAAGATTTGCCTTCTGCAGTAACCATAAGGGAGAAGGTATTAAATCAATTAAAACATGTACAACTTTAAGGCAGTGACTGATATTGGGAGTAAAACTTTTTTTAATAAGGCATGGCCAGACCTTGTGGAACCTGGAAGGCAGGTATCAGGGAGACAGGGACATAGAGTTAACTGAGCTGGGGATAAGACAGGCAGAACTGGCTGCCGGGTACCTGCAAAATGTAGACTATTCAAATATTTATTGCAGCCCTCTAAAAAGGACTGTAGCTACTGCTGAAATAATTAATGCTAAGAAGAAAAGGGAGATTATTGTAAGGCAGGATCTGAAGGAAATAAATTTCGGAAAATGGGAAGGGTTAACCTTCCAACAAATAAATCAAGATTATTTTGAAGATTATCAGGCCTGGCTGGATGACCCATTCAGCAATGCTCCTACCGGGGGAGAGGACTTCTCCCATTTTGTAGCCAGGACTTCTGAAGAAATAAACCGTATACTGGCTGAAAATAAGGATGGATCGGATGTAATAATCTGTACCCATGGGGGAGTAATTGTGGCTCTGCTGGTATGGTGGCTAAGGGTTCCCAAAGATAGGTGGAGATCCCTTATACAGAGACAGGGAGCCATAAATGTAGTAGTAGTCCACAAGGGCTTTCCTTATATTTCCCAGATAAATTATACCGGCCATCTTAACGGGGCTTACAGGCATGATGAAGACAAGGTAATTGAGGTTTACAGTAAATTAAAGGACGACTAGGGGGAGAGGCATGGAAGAAGAAACCCAGGAAGTTATACCTTCCAATATTGGCCAGATTTTTCTGGAAAACTGGCTCAGTATAGTCATAGTATTGGCAGTACTGATAGTGGTAATTATTATAGTTAAGTTTATTTCCAGGAAAACAAGAAAAGTTTTCGAACAGCGGATAAGCGATGACCGGATGGAAATAAAGAAGCGTTCCTATACCGTTACTTCGGTATTCACAAATGTAATAATTGTAGGCAGCCTAGTGGTGGCTTTAATGATAATTGCTACCCAGCTGGGGATAAATGTTACTCCTCTGTTGGCTGGTGCTGGAGTTGCCGGAATAGTAATAGGCTTTGGAGCCCAGAGTTTGATAAAAGATCTGATCAATGGATCCTTTATACTGTTTGAGCAATGGTTCCAGGTAGATGATATTGTAACCGTTGACGGTACCTCGGGAGTGGTGGAAAAATTTAATCTAAGGACCACTGTATTAAGAGACCTGGAAGGGATAGCCCATTATATACCCAATGGAGAGATTAAGGTGCTTAGCAACAGAACCCATGTATGGTCCAGGGCTATGATTGAAGTAGGAGTCCATTACAAGGAAAATACAGACCGGGTAATAGAGGTAATGGAACAGGTTTTTGATGAGCTGCTTGCAGATGATAATTTTAACCAGTGCATACTGGAGAGACCCCAGATACTGGGCAAGGGGGGCGTGGACAGCCTATCTGATTCTGCAGTAGTATTTAAGATAATATGTAAAGTTGTCCCTCCCAACCAGTGGGATATATCCAGGCAGCTCAGAAAGAGGATCAAGGATAAGTTTGACCAGGTGGGTATAGAGATTCCCTATCCCTGCAGGAATGTATATATAAGGCAGGAAAATAAACAAAAAGTTGTTGATTAATAAATATAAATGTTTATAATATCCCCTTGGACAACAGAATATTTATATTCTTCTGCCCTAATTATAAATTAGGGCCTAATTAACAAAATTAGTCCATAGGAGGAAAAAGTTGAAAAATTATGAACTTGCGCTGGTCTTAGACCCATCCCTGGATGATAAAGGGATTGACGAACAACTATCCAAAATAACAAAAATCATTGAAGAAGGAAAATCCAAGGTCGACGATGTGGATAAATGGGGCATAAAGAAGCTTGCATATCCCATCAAGAAGCAGGAGAACGGGTTTTACTGCTTTGTTTATTTTCAGGCAGAAGGTGAGCTTCTGGATGAATTGGACCGGGTAAACAGAATCAATGATCTTATACTGAGACAACTTATAATCAAACGTGATCAATAAATTATTTTAACCATAAAGAGGGGATATCATGGCTTATGGAGTAAACAATGTATCAATACTGGGAAATCTTACCAGGGACCCGGAGTTAAGGTTTACACCCAACGGCACCCCGGTGGCAGCTTTTGGGATAGCCGCAAACCGGAGATATCAGGATAAACAATCAGGAGAATGGGTCGATGACCCTTCATTCTTCAATGTTTCAGTATGGTTTAAGTTGGCGGAGAATTGTGCCGAAAGCCTGTCCAAAGGCGACCGGGTATTGGTTTCAGGCAGGCTGAACCAGAGAAGCTGGGAAACAAAGGATGGACAGAAAAGATCAACTGTAGAGGTTGTTGCCGACGTAGTGGCTCCCAGCCTGGAGTTTGCTTCCTGCAAGATTAATAGAAATGCAAAAGACAGCAGTTCCTATCAGGCCAGCGAGTCTGAGGAAGAAGTAGATTTTACTGATGAGGATATACCATTTTAGATTAAATTTTAATAAGGAGTGTTTTTAATTGGCTAAGAAAAAGAGAAAAGAAAGAAGAAGAGAATCATTATCAGCTCTTAATCTCAGACAGAGGAAAAGATACTGTTATTTCTGCAAGGAAAACATAGATGATATTGATTACAAAAATGTTAATGTATTGCGAAAATTTATTTCTGATAAGGGTAAAATAAGGCCCAAGAGATCCAGTGGAAATTGTGTTCAGCACCAGAGAAAAGTAGCTATTGCTGTAAAAAGGGCAAGAGAACTTGCTCTTTTACCATACTATAAAAGATAGGTAATCTTTTATGCCCTTTGATAATTTGAATGAATCAGCAGTGAAAATACCAAATTTATTCTTACTTTCACTGCTAACTTTTGTGGCAGCGGTGTTCTCACTGCTGATTCCTATTGCCGGTTATATTGGCTGGGCTCTTATGTCTGTACCTGTTACCTTGCTGGTACTGGCAGAAAGAAAAAGGGACGCAGTTATCTGCGCCATACTGGGAGTGTTTGTATTCCTGTTTATAGACTATGTGCTGTTTTTGTTTATGGCGGCTATGGCTTTGGGCGTCGCCTTTTTGTACCGGTGGCTTAAGGCCAAACAGGTAATACCTTACAGGGCAATCGGGTTTATATGCCTGGTATTTATTGGTTGTTTTTTGATGTATGTGGGTCTGGTGGCAGCTATAAACGGAATAAATTTCTTTAGTGAGTTTCTGGAAAATTATAACCAGTATGTGAATAACATTGCAGACGATCCGGTAATAGCCAGCTATGGTAATTTAATAGCACAGGGTCAGGATCTGGAGCAGGTTATAGACCAAACCCAGAAGGTTCTTTTATTTATTCCCAATATAATTGCGGGCATGTGGATAACCTTTGTGGTTTTTGCATCGGTGATAAACTATGCGGTAAGTACTGTGGTTTTAAGCAAATTCAGAATTGATTTAAAAAAATTGCCCCGGTTCGGGCAATGGGATCTGCCCTGGCATTTGGTATGGGGCCTTATAGCCGGAATAGTTCTTCTGGTGGTTCCATCTTTTTTAAACATTGATGGCCACCTCTTATATATTATAGGTGCAAACCTGCTGATTGTGTTTGGTTTCTTGTACCTGATTTTAGGAATTTCTGTGTTATGGGGAATTTTTGAAAAGTACAAACTTCAATTTGCCTGGCGGATAGCCATACTGCTATTGCTGGGGCTGTTTCTGGGGTTCGTGGTTTTACTGCCCATATTGGGCCTTGTAGATGTCTGGGTAAATATTAGAAAATTAAAAAGATAGTGTACAAATAGGAGGAAAAGTTGGAAATAATTCTTAAAAAATATCAGGAAAATCTGGGAGATGTTGGAGATATAGTAAAAGTAAAAGATGGTTATGCAAAAAATTATCTGATTCCCAACGGTATAGCCCTGCAGGCTACCAAAGGCAATATAAAGCAAATGGAGCTTATTAAAAAAGCGGTACAAAAGGTAGAAGCTAAAAATATTGCCGAAGCCGAAAAACTGGCCGAACAGCTTAAAGATATGGAAATTACCTTTGTGGTAAAAACCAGTGAAGAAGGAAAACTGTACGGGTCCATTACCAATAAGGATATTGCGGAAAAGATTCTGGAGCAAAAGCAGGTAGAAGTAGACAAAAAAAAGATTGCCCTGGATGAACATTTAAAAGAAATTGGCAATTATGATATAGAAATAAAGCTGTATAAAGATGTAAAATGTAACCTGAAGGTAAATGTGGAAAGCGACCAGCCTGTGGAAGCTGAACCCCAGCCTGAGAAGAGTGAGGAATCGTCAGAGCAGAGCGAAGCTCAGCCTGAAGATAATAAACAACAGGAATAATGGATAATACGAGAAATAAAAGTAGATTATCCCCTATAGACACCTCCAAGCTGGAGAGGATACCCCCCTACAATATTGAAGCAGAGGAGTCTCTGCTGGGGGCTATGCTGATATCCAGGGAAGCCATAAGCCAAACCATAGAGATAGTTATACCTGGGTCCTTTTACCGCAGATCCAATCAGATTGTATACCAGGCTATTCTTGAACTTTTTTCCAAAGGCGAACCGGTTGATCCTATCACCATAGCTGATTGCCTGGAAAAGAAAGGACAGCTGGAGCAGGTAGGCGGAAAGACTTTTATCCATTCTTTGGTAAGTAATATGCCTTTGGCTTCCAATGCTTCCTATTATGCACGGATTGTAAACCACAGCCATATTTTAAGGAAGCTGATATATGCTGCTACTGAAATAGCCACCATGGGCTACGAGGTTCCCGATGACCTGGCTGGTACCATAGATAAAGCCCAGCAGTTAATATTTTCGGTATACCAGGATTACAACAAGGGCAGTGACAGCAGCCGTATATCTCCCATGAAGGACATACTATCCGAGGTGTATGAGCAGGTAGAAACCCTTTATGAACATAAATCAGATATAATTGGTATTCCCACCGGGTTTGTAGATCTGGATAAAAAGACCTCGGGTCTACAGAATTCAGACCTTATTGTAGTGGCGGCCAGGCCGGGTATGGGTAAAACCTCTTTTGCGCTTTGTCTGGCCAAACATGTGGCTATGGAAGAAAAATATCCGGTGGCCATATTTTCTTTGGAGATGTCCAAGCACCAGATAGCCCAGAGGCTTCTCTGCGCTGAAGCCAGGATTGATCTTCACCGGTTAAGAAGTGGTAATTTGAGGGACGATGAGTGGCCAAAGCTGGCCCGCTCCATTGAAAAACTTGCCGAAAGCCAGCTGTTTATTGATGATACAGCTTTCCTTACGGTTATGGATTTACGCTCCAGGGCCAGGATGCTGGTTAGTACCTACGGGATCAAGCTGTTGATTGTAGATTATCTTCAGCTTATGGGTTCTGGCTTAAATTACCGGGACAACCGGGTGCTGGAGATAACCGAGATATCCCGGAACCTGAAAGGTATAGCCAAGGAATTAAATATTCCGGTAATAGCAATTTCTCAGTTGTCCAGAGAAGTGGAGAAAAGGGAAAGTAAAAGACCTGCGCTGGCTGACCTGAGGGAATCGGGCGCTATTGAGCAGGATGCTGATTTAGTTATATTTATATACAGGGATGAATATTATAATGAGAAAAGCAAAGATCAGGGCATAGCCGAAATAAATATTGCCAAACATAGAAATGGGCCTACCGCCAGGTTAAGCCTGAATTTTTATAAAGAGTATGCCATGTTTAGAAATTTAAGTAAGGTAAATGAAAATAACTAGGAGTTCAAGATGCCAAGTATAGTATTGGTAGGTACCCAGTGGGGTGACGAAGGAAAAGGTAGGATAACCGATCTTTTAGCCAGGAAGATGGATTATGTGGTTAGATTCCAGGGCGGAGATAATGCCGGACATACAGTGGTGTTAAAAGATGAGGAATTTAAACTGCATTTGATCCCCTCCGGTATTTTCTACCCCGACACCATATGTGTAATAGGAAATGGCGTGGTAATTAATCCCCGGGTACTGATTGAAGAAATAGAAGAGCTGCAGTCCAGGGGCATAGATGTGGAAAATTTAAGAATAAGCTGCAATGCTCACCTTATAATGCCCTACCACACGCTTCTGGATAAGGCAGCTGAGGGAAGGCTGGGCAAATCCAAGATTGGAACCACCCACAAGGGAATAGGGCCGGTTTACTCTGACAAGGCGGCAAGAATAGGGATAAGAATTCAGGATTTGCTGGACCCCAAGATATTTAAAACCAAGCTCGAGGAAGCTTTAAAACTAAAAAACGGGATACTGGAAAAGATATATGGCTTAGAGACTTTAGATTCGGAGCAGGTATTTGATACCTATTGCGGGTATGCACAGAAGTTAGGTAAATATATCATAGATACATCCATCCTTATAAATCAGGCCCTGGATGCCAACCGCAAGGTTCTGTTCGAAGGTGCCCAGGCTACTATGCTGGATATTGACCATGGTACCTATCCTTTTGTGACTTCTTCTTCTACTATTGCCGGGGGCGCTTATATAGGAGCGGGAGTGGGCCCGGGAAGAATAGATGAAGTACTGGGAGTAGTGAAAGCCTATACTACCAGGGTGGGTTCGGGACCTTTCCCCACCGAGCTGGAAGATGAGACCGGGGAATTATTGAGAAAAAGAGGCCATGAATACGGCACCACTACCGGAAGGGCAAGAAGATGCGGCTGGCTGGATGCAGTGGTATTAAGGTATTCGGCCATGATCAACCAGCTGGACAGCATGGCTATTACCAAGCTGGATGTTTTAACCGGTGTAGATAAAATCAATATTTGCGTAGGTTACAAATATGAAGATAAAATCTATAAGGAACTTCCGCCCCATCAGACCATAATGCATAAATGTGAACCGGTTTATGAAACCATGGATGGGTGGAAAGAGGAACTCAGTCATATAAAGTCATTTAATGACCTGCCGGAAAATGCCCAGAAATACATTCACCGTATCCAGGAACTTATTAAAGTTCCTGTATCCATGGTAAGTGTGGGGGCTGAAAGAAGCCAGATAATTATGAAAGACAGTGGTTTTAGCAGCCAGCTGTTTGGCTCAGGGGTAACGGCAATTATTTAGTCATCAGGGAGTATTTATGAATATCTTAATAATAGGGGGCGGAGGAAGAGAGCACTGTTTGGCCTGGAAAATTTCAAAGAGTGCCATGGCAGATAAGATTTTTGCAGCCCCCGGCAATATCGGAATGGCTGGAGTGGCTGAGTGTGTGGATATTGGAGTTAATGATTTCAAATCTCTGGCAGATTTTGCCGTGGATCAAAATATAGGCCTTACTGTGGTAGGCCCGGAAGCTCCCCTGGTGGAAGGTATTGCAGATTATTTTAGAGAGAGGGATCTGGATATATTTGGGCCCGGGAAACAAGGTGCAAAAATTGAGGGCAGTAAGGTATTTACCAAAAATTTGGCCTGGAAATACAAAATACCTGCAGCCAGGGGGCATGTATTTTCTGAAAAAGACTATAAGCTGGCCCAAAAATATATACAGGATATAGACAGGTATCCCCTGGTGCTGAAGGCTGACGGACTGGCAGCAGGAAAGGGAGTTATTATTGCCAATGACCGCAGTCAGGCTCTGGTCGGACTGGGTGATTTCTTTCTAAATAAAAAATTTGGGAACGCCGCACATAAGATAATAATTGAAGAATTTTTAGAAGGATATGAGCTATCGCTGCTCTGTCTTTATGATGGCCACAGGCTGCTGCCTCTGGATACAGCCCAGGATTACAAAAGAATATTTGACCAGGACAGGGGTAAAAATACTGGGGGCATGGGAAGCTACAGCCCCGTACCATGGGCAGACAAACCCTTGATGGATAAAATAGTAAACCAGATAATAGAGCCCACCTGCAGGGGCCTGGAGGCTGAGCAGATAGACTACCGGGGCATATTGTATGCGGGACTGATGATATCTGACGGACAGCCGTACCTGCTGGAATATAATTGCCGCTTCGGAGACCCCGAGACCCAGGCGGTATTGCCCCGGATGGAAGACGATTTGCTGCCCTATCTGGTTGACTGTGCCCGGGGGCAATTAAAAATCGGTGAAGCGGCCTGGAGCCGGAAAAAATGTGTATGTGTAATACTTGCCTCCAGGGGTTATCCGGAAACTTCTTCCAAAGGGGATATTATAACCGGTCTTAAGGATGTAACCGGCGATGAATCAATCCTGGTATTCCATGCTGGAACCGGGGGCAAAGATGGACATGTTGCAACTAATGGGGGCCGGGTATTGGGAGTAGTAAATATGGCCGACAGTTTTGAGGAAGCCAGAAAGAATATATATGCAGCCATAGAAAAAATTAAGTTTGAGGGCAAACAGTTCAGAACCGATATTGCATTATCGGCAGAGGAGGGAAATTTATGAGTAAAGCAATGGGTAAAATAGCTATAGTTATGGGCTCCAGTTCTGATGAAGAGGTAATGAAGCCTGCAGCTAATACATTAAAAAAGTTTGGTATAGAATATGACACACACATTCTTTCTGCACATAGGATGCCTAAAAAAACGGCAAAATTTGCCGCAGAAGCAATAGATAAGGGCTATGAGATTATTATTGCCGGTGCGGGCAAAGCAGCGCATTTGCCTGGAGTAATAGCTTCACATACCACCTTGCCGGTAATAGGAGTTCCGGTAGAGACTTCTGATCTGGGCGGTCTGGATTCGCTGTTGTCCATAGTACAGATGCCTTCAGGAGTACCGGTAGCAACGGTGGCCATAAATGGATCGAAAAATGCAGCCATACTGGCGGTACAGATTCTGGCCTTAAAGTATCCTGACCTTAAGGATAAACTGGGCCATTACAAGTCCGATTTGGAATCATAATATTTATTAAAAAAATATTAAAATTTAGCCTGGCAGATGTTTTCTGGCTGTTTTTCTGTTATCATTTTTTTAAAATTTATGGTTATACCAAGTAAAAAATGAATAAAGATATAAAAATTAAGGTAACTGATTTCGGGTTTTTTTATGGCACTAGCAAGGTGCTTGCGGATATTGATATTGATATACAAAAAGATACCATCACCGCTATAATAGGGCCCTCTGGTTGCGGCAAATCCACTTTTTTAAGATCTTTTAACCGCATGAATGACCTTCTGACCAATACTAAAGTGGAAGGCAGGGTGCTTATCGATGACTCCAATATTTATAGCAGCAGCATAGATGTGGTAGATCTGAGAAAAAGGGTAGGCATGGTTTTTCAAAGGCCCAATCCCTTTCCCAAAACCATTTACGATAATGTTGCCTACGGTCCCCGTTTGCACGGAAAGCACAGTAAGTCAGAACTGGATGGTATTGTTGAAAACAGCCTGAAACAGGCGGCGCTATGGAATGAAGTAAAACACAAGTTAAATAAAAATGCTCTGGAGCTTTCCGGCGGCCAGCAGCAGAGGCTCTGTATAGCCCGGGTCCTGGCAGTAGATTCAGAAATAATATTGATGGATGAGCCAGCATCAGCGCTTGACCCCATTTCTACCCAGAAAATAGAAGACCTCATAGATGAATTAAAGGAAAATTATACCATTGTTATAGTTACCCATAATATGCAGCAGGCGGCCAGGGTTTCCCAGAAAACAGCTTTTATGCTTACCCAGGAAATAGGGCAGCCGGCCACTTTGATCGAATATGGAGATACCAATAAGATTTTTACCAACCCTTCCGATAAAAGGACTGAGAATTATATTACCGGACGGTTCGGTTAAATTAATATTTATAGTCTTTGACATCTTATAACCAATAAAATATAATACCCAAATTAAATACAAGTAATTTAAATTGGGAGTATTATCCATATGAAGGTTTATCGTCTTACTGGAGAAGGTTATGAGATGCTCTTAAAAGAGCTGGATGACCTGGTTAAGAATAAAAGAAAAGAGATTGCTGATAGGTTAAGGGATGCAAAGAAGTCAGGCGGGGACCTCAGTGAAAACTCTGAATACGAATATGCCAAAAATGAGCAGGCGTTTACAGAAGGCAGAATAGAGCAGATAAATGAGATTTTACAGAATCATGTCATTATAAATGGAGAAAACAGCGGATCACATGTTGACCTGGGCTCAACCGTAGTGTTAAAAGATATGGACAGCGGCAAGGAGAAAAAGTACAAGGTAGTTAGTTCCATAGAGACAGATCCGGAAAAGAATAAGATTTCAGACGAGAGCCCTATTGGAAGTTCTCTTTTGCATAAAAAAATTGGTGACGAGATTATAGTAAAAACCCCCCAGGACAAGAAGAAATTTAAGATTGTAGATATAGTTTAATCCTTTTTATTATCTAACAGCCGGCGGTAATTTTTATGAGCAATAACAACAAATCCCAGGAGCAATATTTGCTGGAAACCGAACAGCCTTTAAGCGAGCCTTTACAGTTAAAATTAGAACAGATAAAAAAACTAAAGCAAAAAGGCGAGATTCTTTACAGTAATGATTTTAGGCCCAGTGCTGTTATTGGGGATCTAAAAGAACAATATTCAGGTCTGGAACAGGGAGAAAAAACCGAAGAGGAATTTCAGGTAGCCGGCAGGATTACCGGGTTTAGAAAACACGGTAAGGCTACTTTTGCCGATATTAAAGATTCCCGGGATAAACTGCAGCTGTATCTGAGCTTGAAGGTAGTGGGTGATGAAGGGTATGAGAAGTTTAATCAGCTGGACATAGGAGACTGGATAGGGGTAAGCGGTCATCTTTTTAAAACCAGAACCGGAGAGCTGTCTCTAAATGTAAATCAGTTTAAGCTGCTGTCCAAATCTATAAGGATTTTACCGGAGAAATGGCATGGCTTGAAAGATAAAGAGTTAAGGTACAGGCAAAGATACCTTGATTTCCTGGTTAACCCTGAAGTAAAAGAAGTTTTTGTAAAGAGGATACGTATTATAGAAAAAATAAGGGAGTTTTTAAATAATAAGGGTTTTCTGGAAGTAGAAACACCCATGTTGCAGACTATTCCGGGAGGTGCTACTGCCAGGCCCTTTGTAACCCACCATAATGCATTGGATATTGATCTTTATTTAAGGATAGCGCCGGAACTTTATTTAAAACGGCTCATAGTGGGCGGTTTCGAAAAGGTTTATGAGATAAACAGGAATTTTAGAAACGAAGGAATATCCTATAAGCATAATCCCGAGTTTACCATGCTGGAATTTTACCAGGTATTCTCAAATTACAGAGAGCTTGCTGCTCTTACCGAAAACCTGATAAAATTTGTAGCCAGTGAGGCACTGAGAAGTTTGGAGATAAGCTACCGGGGCAAAGATATAAGCCTGGATGGTGAATGGAAGAAGATAAGCATGATAGACGCCATATCAGAGATAGGTAATATTGAAGTAAGTTTTGACATGGACAGGGACCAGCTGGCAAAAATTGCAGAGAAACAGGGGCAAGAGGTACCTTCGTTTTTTGGGAAGGGCAAAATTATAAACCTGATATTTGAAGCTGTGGTGGAGCCCAGGCTGGTACAGCCAACCTTTATTATGGATTTTCCCATAGAGATATCGCCCCTGGCTAAAAAACATCCCGGCAACCCGGAGCTGGTAGAAAGGTTTGAATTATTTATAGGGGGAGAAGAAATAGCCAATGCTTTTACCGAGCTTACCGATCCTGCCGAGCAGCTGTCCCGGTTTTTGAAACAGGCCCGGAGCAGTGATGAGGAAGAAAGGCTGGGCGGCAAGGTGGATAAGGACTTTATAAAGGCTTTGGAATACGGGATGCCTCCTACCGGCGGTGAAGGAATAGGGATTGACCGGCTGGCCATGGTGCTTACTGGTTCAGAGTCTATTAAAGATGTATTGCTGTTCCCCCTGATGAAGCCGGAATCCGAATAGTGACCTGTTTAATATTTAGAATTAGAAATGATATAATTTAATCGGTGATGCAATTATGTTATGTGACTTCTGCGGTATCAATAAAGCCAATGTTCATTTAATAAAAATCATTGACAATGAAATAGAAAAAATCAATCTCTGTTCCGAATGCGCCCAGCAGATATCAATGGGCTCGGAACAGGATATTTTAGAAGGTCTGGCAGATATACTGGTCAAAATGTTTGCCCAGGGCAAAAAGGATACAAACCGTAAGCCGTTCCGGGCTTTAAAAGAAAGTCCTGAAGTGGATACGAAGTGTAGTAATTGCGGTATTGATCTTTCCACTATAAAGAAAACGGGTAAAGTAGGATGTGCCCAGTGCTATAAAGAATTCAGCGAAATATTTCTGCCTCTGTTAGAAGCTATTCACGGCAGCATAGAATACAGGGGTAAAATACCTTTAAATTCCAGCTTTACCTATAAAGTGGAAAAGAAAATCAAGGACCTGAAATCAAAGCTTGATGAAGCAGTAATTATAGAGAATTTCGAAGAAGCTGCCAAGCTCAGGGATATGATAAAAAGGCTGCAAAAAAGACTCTATGTAAAGAGTAAAAAATGAAAGGGCTGACCACATACCTGAAAAAGAGGAAGATGGTAGCCGGCAATGGCCCCATCTTATACAGCAGGGTGAGCATATCCAGAAATCTGGTTGGTTACAAGTTCGGATTGACCATCAAACCCCAGGAAAAGAAAAAGATACTCTCCCTGGCCAGGATTGCTGCTTCCGATATAGAGGAATTTTCCGGGTTTGCTTTTTTTGACTTAAGGCGGCTAAATGGGTTAGAGAGAGAATTACTGATAGAAGGCAACATTATAACCAGGCCCATGTCTACCAAAGTAACCGGTAGAGGAGTGTTCGTAAGGTTGACCGATAACGGCAGCAATATGATTAGCTCGGTTATGGTAAACGAGGAAGATCATTTCAAAATACAGGCCTTAAAGCCCGGATGGGGGATAAGGGATATACACCGCAGGGTATCAGGTCTGGAAAAGAAGCTGGAAGACAAGCTGAGTTTTTGTTTTGATCCGGATTTGGGTTATCTTACTTCCTGTCCCACCATGGTAGGTTCAGGTCTGGAGGTATCGGTTCTGGTTCACCTGCCGGCGCTGGTTATGAGCTTTAAGATCAATGACCTTATAAAAAGATTGAACAATTTGGACTGCATCCTTCAGGGTTACCATATTGACGGGTCCGAGGTACTGGGGAATTTATTTCTGGTTTCCAAGGAAAGTTCACTTAAAAACAATGATATTGATACAGTTGAAGAAATGGAAGCAATTTGTTTAAATATCATTGAAGAAGAAAACCTGCAGACGGAAGCCTTGAGCAAGGATACACCGGTAAGTATTGTGGATAATATTTACAGGTCATTCGGTGTATTAAAATATGCCCGGTTGTTATCCTTTGATGAGGCCATAGAGCTTCTGTCCATGGTGTGGCTGGGTAAAAAGTTAAAAATTTTGTATAATTTGAAGGAATTTGATTTTTACCGGCTGATTAATATAATTGGTAATTCATATATAAAAAATTATATTGGAGAAAAAAAAGATACGGAAGATCAAGTAGATGCCCTTAGGGCAGATATATTGAGAGAAGAAATTTTAAAAGGGAATGATTAATATGTTTGAGAGGTTTACAGAAAGGGCCAGAAAAGTTGTAGTCAGGGCCCAGGACGAAGCAAGATTTCTAAAACAAAACTATATAGGAACCGAGCATCTATTATTAGGTTTAGTTGATGAAAAAGAAGGCATTGCATCCAAGGTTTTAGAAAGCCTGAGTGTGTCTGCATCCGATATCAGAGATGCAGTCAATGATTCGGTTACCGAGGGAAGCTCAGAATCTTATGAACACATACCGTTTACCCCCAGAGCCAAAAAGGTTCTGGAGCTGTCCTTAAGGGAAGCACTACAGATGGGCCATAACTATATCGGCACCGAGCATATACTGCTGGGTTTACTCCGGGAAGGGGAAGGAGTGGCTGCCAGGGTATTAAACAGTCTGGGTATCACTCTGGAAACAGTGAAGGCCAAGGTAAAGGAAATACTTAATAAATATCCGTTTTATTCACAGAGCCAGGATAGCCAGTCCCAGAGCCGGACCAGCAAAAAAGTACTCAAGACCCTCAGCCAGTACGGCAAGGACCTTACCCAGCTGGCCCAGGAAGGAAAACTTGACCCGGTTATCGGCAGGAAAAAGGAAATTGAAAGGGTTATGCAGATATTATCCAGGAGGACCAAAAAAAATCCTATACTTATAGGTGAATCGGGGGTAGGCAAGACAGCCATAGTGGAAGGCCTGGCCCAGCAGATAGTAGCCCAGTCAGTTCCTGCAAATTTACAGGGTAAAAAAATATTTACCCTTGATCTTGGTTCCCTGGTGGCAGGCTCAAGGTACCGGGGCGATTTTGAGGAGAGGCTCAAGAAGGTCCTGGCAGAAATAAAAGAAGATGGTGATGTAATCCTGTTTATTGATGAGGTACATACCCTGGTGGGGGCAGGAGCGGCCGAGGGAGCAATAGATGCGGCCAGCATACTTAAGCCCATGCTTGCCCGGGGAGAAATCCAGACTATTGGCGCTACCACCAACAGTGAATACAGAAAATATGTAGAAAAGGATAAGGCGCTGGAAAGAAGGTTTCAGCCCATACATGTAGATGAGCCCAGTGTGTTTGAAACCATAGAGATACTTAATGGATTGAAGAAAAGATATGAATCTTTCCATAACCTTACTATCACTGATAATGCAGTGTCCAGCGCAGCCAAACTTTCGCAGAGATACATATCCGACAGGTTTCTGCCGGATAAGGCTATAGATTTAATAGATGAGGCAGCTTCCAGGGTAAGAATAAGGTCCCTGGTTACTCCGCCGGATATAAAAGAGATAAATAAGGATATCGGCAGGGTAATAAATGAAAAGGATGATGCCATAAAGTCCCAGGACTTTGAAAGAGCAGCCCAGCTGAGGGATAAGGAAAAACAGCTTACCAAGGAAAAAAGAGAGATTGAAGAGAGAAATAAACGCGGCAGCGATAGCGAAAAGATTGTGGTAGATGATAATGAAATAGCTGAAGTTTTGTCCAGCTGGACTGGAGTGCCGGTATACAAGCTAACCTCCAGTGAGTCCAGGAAGCTTATGAATATGGAAAAAGAACTGCACCGGAGGGTGGTAGGCCAGGATGAAGCTATTAAAACTGTTTCTAAGGCTATCAGGCGGACCAGGTCAGGACTGAAGGACCCCAAGAGACCTATTGGTTCCTTTATGTTTCTGGGTCCCTCTGGCGTGGGAAAGACAGAGCTGGCCAAAACCATTGCCCAGTTCCTGTTTGATAAGGAAGAAGCGCTTATACAGATAGATATGTCCGAGTATATGGAAAAGCACTCTGTGTCCAAGCTGGTGGGTTCTCCTCCGGGATATGTAGGATATGATGAGGGAGGACAGTTGACCGAGGCTATCAGGAGAAGGCCCTACAGCGTAATATTACTGGATGAGATAGAGAAGGCTCATCCCGATGTATTCAATATACTGTTGCAGATATTTGAAGACGGCCACCTGACCGATTCACAGGGAAGAAGGGTTGATTTCAAGAATACAGTAATTATTATGACTTCCAACCTGGGGGCCAGGGAAATTCAAAAGAATACTCCCCTGGGCTTTAAGGCTTCAGATAATAGGGAACTTTCCTATAATGAAATAAAAGATAAAGTAATGAGTGAATTAAAACAGGCCTTCAGACCTGAATTTTTGAACCGTGTAGATGAAGTAATAGTGTTCCACAAGCTGGAAAAAGAACAAATTTACAGCATTATAGACCTTATGGTTTCCCGGCTGGCCCAGCAACTGGAGCTGCAGGGCATCATGATAGAAATTCAGGAAAGCGCCAAAAAGCTGCTGATGGAAAAAGGCTATGATGAAAAAATGGGGGCAAGGCCTATGCGCAGGTGCATACAGAACCTGATAGAGGACCCGATATCCGAGAAGATAATTAATGAAGAAATAAAGAGCGGGCAGTTTATAAGGGTAAGCGCTGAAGACGGGAAGATGATATTTGATATAAAAAAAGTTAACGGCAGCATGCTAAAAGTGTAGAAGATGGACAAAGAAGAAGAAAAATTATTGCTGGAGAGCCTTAAAAGGGTATCTCCGGGTACCGAGCTAAGGACTGGGATTGAATACATACTTCAGGCTAAAACCGGAGCCCTGGTGGTGGTTGGCGACTCGGATGAGGTGCTCAAGCTGGTAAATGGCGGTTTTTATATTGGCACCATATTTTCTCCTGCCAAGTTTTATGAACTGGCCAAGATGGACGGGGCTATAATTTTATCTTCTGATGCCAAGAAAATTCTTTATGCTAATACCCACCTGTTTCCCAGGCCGGATATCGAGACTTCAGAAACTGGAACCAGGCACCGGACAGCAGAGAGGGTAGCCAAGCAGACCAAAAACCTGGTTATTTCTTTATCCCAGAAAAGGGATATCGTAACCCTTTATATAGATAATATAAAGTATATGCTGGAAGAGCCCAGAGTGGTTCTTTCCAAGGCCAACCAGGCTCTGCAGACCCTGGAAAAATATAAGAAAGGCCTGGATCAGCTCACCTTCAACCTCACTATCAGGGAACTGGAAGATCTGGTTACCTTATTTGATGCGGTTAGCGTGTTACAGAGATCAGCAATTGTCCAGAAGACGGAAAAAGAGGTAAGGAAATATATTTATGAGCTGGGGGCAGATGGCAGGCTTCTAAAAATGCAGGTGGAAGAGTTAATGGCCAATGTGGTTGATGACAGCATCAAGATTATCAAAGACTATTCTCATCCCAAGAAAGAAGAGACTGCTTCCCAGATTAAGGATCAGATAAATTCTCTTTCTGCTGAGGAGTTGCTGGACCTGGACCGGATAGCTAGAATTATTGGATATGAACCTGAAGGCAACCTCAGGGAATTTAATGTCCATCCCCTGGGAATCAGAATAGTTACCGAAGCCAGGAGGCTGCCCCAGACTGTATTAAATAACCTAATGGAAAGATTTGGTAATCTGAGCAATATTATGGCTGCCGGCATTGATGATTTGATAGAAGTTAATGGTATGGGCAAGATAAGAGCTAAGTCCCTTTATGATAAGCTGAAGAAGTTCTCTGAATATTATCTGTATAATGAACCTTATAATTTAAGGGGAGGGGTAGTACAAAAACTTAATTTGTGATATAAACATTTTTATTTATTAAACAGAGACCTTTTATATGAATGTTGCCATAATTACTGCTGCTGGTAAAGGTACCAGGTTAAAAAGCAATGTCAGTAAACAATTTTTAAACCTGTATGGAAAACCCATAGTAGCCCATACTCTGGAAACTTTCCAAAAAGCCTCTAAAATAGACCAAATTTATCTGGTGGTTCCCAAAGAGTACCTGGATTTTTGCACCAAAAATATTATCAATAAATACAAGTACAGTAAAATAATGAAAGTAGTGCTTGGAGGAAGTACCCGCCAGCAATCGGTTTACAGGGCATTAAAGAGCCTTCCCGAGACTACCAGCATTGTATCGGTACATGATGGAGTAAGGCCCCTGGTAACAGCGGATGAGGTGGATAAAATTGTAACCAGCCTTCAATCATCCAACCAGAAGGATCCGGATATACAGGGGGTAATAATGGCTGCTCCCGCTTATGAGACCATTAAGAAGATTAAAGATAATGATATAATTGAAAAGACCATACAGCGGGATCTGGTATGGCATGCGCAGACACCCCAGGTTTTTTTTTACCAAACCCTTATGGCGGCCCATAAACAGGCTATAGAATCCAAATTTACCGGAACCGATGATGCAGGGCTGGTGGAACTGGTGGGCTACAAGGTTAAGATATTCCGGGGAAGGCATGAAAATATTAAAATAACCACTCCTACTGATTTATTTCTAGCGGAGCTGATAATGAGCAGGAAAGACAGAAGATAGGAAGGAGCAGAATTGAGGGTAGGAACAGGATACGATGTTCACCGGCTAAAAGAAGGCAGAAAACTCATTCTGGGAGGCGTGGAAATAGAGTATCACCTGGGATTGGGCGGCCACTCCGATGCCGATGTGCTGGTGCATGCGGTAATGGATGCCCTGCTGGGAGCAGCCGGTCTTGCAGATATAGGGGTTCATTTTCCGGACAGCGATATGGAGTATAAGGGTATATCCAGTCTAAAGCTGCTGGCCAGGGTAAAACAGTTGATTTTAAAAAATGGGCTGGCAGTGGTAAATATTGATTCTACTATTATCGCTCAGAAGCCAAAACTTGCTCCCTATATACC
This sequence comes from Actinomycetes bacterium, assembly GCA_022396035.1. NCBI lineage: Bacteria > Bacillati > Actinomycetota > Actinomycetes > Actinomycetes bacterium. Next base: position 25,302 of record JAIOXO010000004.1, read on the forward strand.
GCAGATGAAAGAAAATATGGCCGGGGTTCTGGGCCTGGATACTGGTGCGGTAGGGGTTAAAGCCACCACCACCGAGGGTCTTGGCTTTTGTGGGCAGGAACTGGGTATTGCTGCCCAGAGTGTGGCTCTGCTGACCTAGCAGGGTTTTATGATGGTTAGTTTTTATAATCCATTGATATATGGAACTGATTTTTAAGTAAAAAGGATAGATAATTATAAATGATTTAAAACCGGGCCCAAACCTGATAATATAGTTTGCAGGCCCTGTTGTAGTAATTAAGGGCCAGGTTATGTTTTTAAGTAAGTTTTAGAAAAGGATAATAGAAGCTAATGGGACTAATCGGTGAAATTAGGGAACAGGTAAAGGTAGCCAAAGAGCGCGATCCGGCCGCAGTAAGCAGCCTGGAGATTATTGCTACTTATTCCGGACTTCATGCGGTGGTAAGCCACCGGATTGCCCATTGGCTGTACATAAAAAAGATTCCGTTTTTACCCCGCTGGTTTTCCCAGGTCAGCCGTTTTTTTACCGGAATTGAAATACACCCGGCAGCTAAAATCGGCAGGAAGCTGTTCATAGATCACGGGATGGGAGTAGTCATCGGCGAGACCACAGAAATAGGTGATGACGTTACCATATACCAGGGAGTTACTTTGGGCGGCACTGGCAAGGAAAAGGGAAAGAGGCACCCCACTATCGGTAACGGGGTAGTCATATCCGCGGGAGCCAAGGTGCTTGGCTCTATAAATATAGGCAATGAAGCCATAATTGGAGCACAGGCAGTAGTTATCAACCCGGTTCCGGAAAGATGTACGGTAGTAGGAGTTCCGGGGAGGATAGTAAAAGTCGGCGGAGAGAAGGTGCTCTCCGATGAATTTCACCGGATGAAGCTGCCGGATCCGGTAAATGAATTGCTTAGTGACTGCTGTGCAAGGATAAGCTTTTTGGAACAAGAGCTTAAAAAAGTAAAAAAAGGAAAGGGAAAACAGGAAGATGGATAAGCTCAAGGTCTATAATACACTTACCAGAAAGAAAGAAGAATTTATTCCGGCCAAAAAGCAGAAAGTAAGTATGTATGTATGCGGACCTACCGTATATAATTATATATCCATTGGAAACTCCCGCCCCATAGTGGTGTTCAATATGGTAAAAAATTACCTGGAATACCGGGGTTATATGGTTGATTTTGTACAGAATATTACCGATATTGAAGATAAGATAATAAATAAAGCCAACCAGGAACAGGTAAGCTATAAGCAGATAACCCAAAGGTACATAGAAGCTTTTTTAGAAGATATTGATAACCTTAAAGTAGGTCCCTTCAGCCATATGCCGCTGGCCACTGATATGATCGGCCAGATAATAGATACCATCCAGGCCATAATTGAAAACGGGTATGGATATGTGGCTGATGGGAATGTTTATTTTGAGGTAGGCAAGTTTTCCGGTTACGGGAAACTCAGCGGACAGCGGACCGAAGAGATGCAAAGCCAGGATGATGGCCAGGAAACAGGAAAGAAAAACAGGGTGGATTTTACCCTGTGGAAAAAGGCCAAGCCCGGAGAGCCCAGCTGGGAAAGCCCCTGGGGAAGTGGTAGGCCCGGGTGGCATATTGAGTGCTCGGCCATGTCCACAGATTTACTTGGCAACCCCATAGACATACACGGGGGAGGTCTGGACCTGGTATTTCCTCATCATGAAAATGAGATTGCCCAGTCAGAAGCTGCTCACCCCCGGCAGAAACAGTTTGTGAGGTACTGGATGCATAACGGAATGATTGAGGTAAAAGACGAAAAAATGTCGAAGTCCAGCGGATTGAAGAAAAACTGGATCCTTAAAAACCTGCTTAAACAATACAACCATAATATGATTAAGATGTATATGTTGTCCACTCACTACCGCAGCCCGCTTGAGTTTAGTGAAGAAAAGCTGCAGGAAGCAAAAAAAGCGGTTTCCAGGATTGCCAGCGCTTTAAGGAATATGAAATTCTTAATGGATGAGCAGTTAGAGAAAGAAGGCCAAAAAACAGATAGGTCAAGGCTTAAGGATATTGCCGATAGAGGTACAGAACGGTTTACCCAGATCATGAATGATGATTTTAATTCAGCCGGGGCCATTGGAGATATCTTTGAAATGGTCAAGAATATAAATATGGTTATACAGGACCCGGAATTCAAGAATAGCCAAAAGTTTAAACAAGGGCTTCAGTTGGCCTACAGCCGGATAATCGAGCTGGCCAAAGTTTTAGGTTTCAACCTGGAGGAAGAAATAGAATCAGGCAGCCAGCAGCAGGCCATAAGCGAGGATGAAATCAAAAAGCTTATTGATAAGAGGAACCAGGCCAGGGCCGGCAGGGATTATCAGGAGGCAGACAGAATCAGGCAGCTTTTAGCAGGCCAAGGGATAATTTTAGAGGACAGGAAAGAAGGAACCATATACAGATATGAAAATGAAGAAAGCCACCTATAATTTAATAATAAATCGCCGCAGCATCAGAAAATTTTTACCACAGCCCATAGATATGAAAATATTGGCGGAGGTGGTAAATGCGGCCAGGCTGGCACCCAGCGCGGCCAATGTACAGCCTTTAGAATATGTAGTGGTAGATGATAAAGACCAGACAGAAAATATTTTCCCGCTTACCACATGGGCAGGCTATATTCAGCCCGAGGGTACGCCGCCAGCCGGTCAGCGGCCTACGGCCTATGTGGCAGTGGTGGTTAATCAGGAAATTGCCAGATCTGACTATTATTTAGTTGACATGGGCCTGGCGGTTGAAAACCTTATACTGGCGGCAGCAGAACAAGGCATAGGCAGCTGCATAATAGGGGCCTGCGACAAGGAGAAGATAGGCGAAATTGTTAATCTGCCTTCTAACCGGAAAGTTGAGCTGGTAATAGCTTTAGGCTATCCGGCAGAGAAGCCGGTGGCCGAAGATGCAGAGTCAGACTCTATAAAATACTACCAGGATTCCAGGGGCAGGCTGCATGTTCCCAAAAGACATCTGAAAGCTATAATGCAACATAACCGGTACTGATTATGGCCAGGGACAGAAACAGGGAGTATGTTTACGGTAATAATGCAGTAATGGCAGTACTTGATACCAATGCCGGCAACCGGAAAATATATAAGCTGTTTATAAAGAAGAATAAAAAAAGATCCCCCATTATCAAGTCCATAACCGATCTGTGCCGTAAAAAAAATGTACAAGTCATAGAGCAGGACGGACACCGCTTTGATAGCTATTTTGAACCGCATTTAAGCCGGCTGGATCTGGAATCAGCCCAGGGTATCATCCTGGAGGTTTCTCCCTACAACTACTATGATCTGGATCATTATTTAAACTCACAGACAACCGGTAAGAGTTTTTTAATTATGCTTGACGGGGTAACCGATGTGGGCAATTTTGGCTCCGTTTTAAGGAACTGCAGCGCTTTTGGGGCTGACGGCATAATAGTTGCAAAAAACAGGAGTGTGCAGGTAAACCAGAGAGTGGCCAAGACCTCTGCCGGCGCCCTGGAAAAGGTCAGGGTTTTCAGGGTTACCAATCTTGCCCGGACTATGGAGAAATTAAAGGATAACCAGTTCTGGGTATACGGTTCCCAGGTTGAGAATGCGGAAAGCATACAGAAAGCTCCCTTAAATTTTCCCCTGGTTATGGTGATGGGTAGTGAATTTAAGGGGATAAGTGCTCTTATAGCCAAAAAGTGTGATTACCTGGTAAGGATTGATATGAGCCAAAATATCCAGTCTTTGAATGTATCTGTGGCTAGTGGCATAATAATGTATTGGATTTATAAAGGGTTAAAATCATGAACGAGCTGATAATAGTTGACGGATACAATTTTATATTTAATTTCGTCCCGGAGCAGGGGATGGATAATGACCGTCTGGCCTTCTACCGTGACCGGCTGATTAATGACCTTGCCGGCTATAGTGAAGCCAGAGGCCGGGGAGTAGTAGTGGTATTTGATGCCAGGCACAGCAACAATTCCGGCAGGACTACCCATGCTTTTGATAAGATTAAGGTTATCTATTCCAAACGGGGCGAGACTGCGGATACGGTAATAGAAGAAATGGTTAACCGGGACAGAACCCACAGCAAAATATTTGTAGTTACCTCCGATTACCTGCAGCAGAAAGTGATATTTAAAAAAAACATATACCGGATATCATCCCGTGAGTTCGGGCTGCAGCTAAATCAGTTTAAATCAGAGTTGAGGAGAGAAGTAAAAGAGATAAACAGAAAATCCGAAAGCTCCTTTTATAACCTGGGTACCAGATTAAGTAAAAAGGCTCTGGATGACTTCACTAAAATCAGGAATAATTAGCATAATACCTCTATTACTGATAGTACTGCTCTTATCATCATGCGGGCTGGCCTATAATGCAGAACAGCCGGCCGGGAACAGCCATGATGGTCTATATGAAGTTTCTAAAGTAATTGACGGCGATACACTGATAGTCAAAAACGGTAAAAGGGTCAGGCTTATTGGAATCAATACCCCGGAAAAAGGCCAGTATTTTTACCAGGAATCCAGGCAAGTACTTAAAGCCATGGTGGGTGGACAGCAGCTGACCCTGGAGAGGGATGTATCTGAAACTGACCAGTATGGAAGATGGCTGAGATATGTCTATGTTGGCGACCTGTTTGTAAATCTGGAGATGGTTAAAAGGGGGTTTGCCCATGCTTATACCTATCCTCCGGATGTAATGTACCAGCAGCTGTTAGTGGAGGCTCAGAGCCATGCCCAAAAAAACAATCTGGGATTATGGCAAAAAACAGATGTCTCTCTGGAAATATCCATAAATTATGATGCTCCGGGAAACGATAATGAAAACATAAACGAAGAATATGTAGTAATTACCAGCACCTCCGATGAGCCGGTGGACTTATCCGGCTATACCATTAAGGACAGCGGCACCAATATCTTTAAATTTCCCCGTCTGCTGCTTGACAGGGGAGAAAAGGTATTTATATACAGCGGAAAGGGAAACCAGGGGGAAGGCAAGCTGTTCTGGGGAAGTGATACCCCCATATGGAATAATAGCGGGGACACCCTGTACCTGAGAAACACCGAGGGCCTGCTGGTTGATATTTACAGTTATTAGGCTCCCTTGTAGTGGGACTCATATTTAAACCAGTACCTGGAAGGATGTATCAGCTTTCTCCACCTTATCCTGATTATACGGAAAAGTATCCTGAGTAGCTGGCCCAGTATATTTCCCTTGTCGGGCAGGGCAAGCTTCATGCCTTCTATGCGCTGGTCAGCATAATTTACCACTGCCGAGGTGTCCTTAAGCTGTTTGTCGGTAGGTACCTGAAATCCGTAAAGCATTTTTATCCGGTTCAGGGCCTCGGTTCCTTCAAAAATTTCGTTCCATACGCATCTCTTGCCGCTGTCTACCTCACACTGGCCATCCTGGGAACCTCCGCAGGGGCCGTTTCGAAGTTCTTTGGGGCATCTCATGGGGCATACAAACCCGGTAGTGGATAAAATGCACTGCCCGCATGATCTGCAGTCAAACATTAATTCTTTTAGCTTTTCTTCCAGGAAAAAAAGCATTCTGTACATACATCTTAGATGCAGAAATTTTTTAGGCTGTGGTTTAAACTCTTTAATTTCGGTGTTGGAAGCCATTTATACTCTCCTTGCAAGCATAAACAAATAGTTAAATAGTTGAGTAAATGTTATTCTAATTTGAAATTGATGTCAACCAGGCCTGATTATTGACATTTGGATAAAACAGTATAAACTAATAAAAAAAGTTAAGCATGCCTAAATTATGGAAGAGAAAAATCTGATGCCGCTGGCATCGGTAAAACCAAATATTGAGATGACCATAGTAAATATAGCCGGTGGCTATGGAATAAGAAGGAAACTGGCGGATATGGGCCTGGTGCCCGGCACCAAGGTAAAGGTAGTAAGCAGAAACATGCTGGGGCCGGTGATACTTGCAGTCAGGAATTACCGTCTGGCTATAGGCAGGGGAGTAGCTTCCAAAATAATGGTTGACTAAACTCCCAGTTCTTCTTCAATGAAGTGGGTATGTATTTTGCCTTCAACAAATTTTTTATTTTCCAGCACTTTCTTATAAAACGGTATGGTGGTTTTTATTCCTTCCACCTTAAATTCTTCCAAAGCTCTTTTTGATCTGGCAATGGCTTCGGTGCGGTCATTTCCCCAAACTATGAGTTTGGCTATCAGTGAATCATAAAAAGGGGATATGGTGTAATTTGAATGTATAAATGTATCCACCCTGATTCCCGGACCTCCCGGCAGGTAATAGTCGGTTATTTTGCCGGGCGAAGGCGAAAAATTCTTATCGGGATCTTCTGCATTTATCCTGAATTCTATGCTGTTTCCCCGGTCCAGCTGGTTATTCCTTGGCTTAAGCTTTTCCCCGGCAGCCAGTTTAATCTGCTGTTTAACAAGATCCATACCGGTTACCATTTCGGTTACCGGATGCTCAACCTGTATCCTGGTGTTTATCTCTATAAAATAGAAATTGTTATGACTGTCCAGCAGGAATTCTATGGTTCCCAGGTTCTGGTAATCAATGCACCGGGCTGCTTTTATGGCCACTTCCGACATTACTCTGCGGTCTCTGGCAGACAGGGCTGTTGAGGGCGCTTCTTCTATCAATTTCTGGTGTCTTCTCTGTATGGAACATTCCCTTTCCCCCACGCATGAGATATGGCCGTAGTTGTCGGCAATAATCTGAAATTCAATATGCCGCGGTCTGGGGATATATTTCTCTATGTAGACTTCTCCGGTGCCAAACGATGATCTGGATTCGGAAATAGCGACCGGGAAATATTCTAAAAGCTCTTTTTTATTATTGCAGATCCGCATGCCTTTTCCGCCCCCGCCGAAGCTGGCTTTTATTATCAGGGGGTAACCTACTCTGGCGGCAATCTTTGCTGCCTGCCTGGTATCAGTAACGTTGCCTGACGAGCCGGGTATTACCGGAATCCTGTTTTCCTTCATTACTTCTATTGCCCTGGATTTATTGCCGGCCAGCATAATGGCCTGCTTTGGAGGACCGATAAAGGTTAGGTCATTCTGGTTGCAGGCATCTACCAGTGACTGGTTTTCAGATAAAAAACCATAGCCGGGATGAAGGGCATCACAGCTGGTGATTTCTGCAGCAGAAATAATGTTTTTAATATCCAGGTAACTCTTCTGAGGCGGAGGGGGGCCAATGCATATGCTGCGGTCAGCAATCCTGGTATGGATGGAATCCCGGTCTGCAGTAGAATACACTGCTACTGTTTCCAGTCCCAGTTCTTTGCAGGCCCTGATTATTCTTATGGCTATTTCCCCCCGGTTGGCCACCAGGACTCTTTTAAACAAATTACTGCCCCTTCCTGATTACCATTATGGTTTGCTCAAATTCTACCGGCTGTTCATTTTTCGCCAGAATCCTTTCTATAGTTCCGTCATAATCAGCAGTTATTTTATTCATAAGCTTCATGGCTTCAATTATACACAGGGTATCACCTTTTTTTACCGGCTGTCCTTCTTGAACAAAGGCAGGTGAGTCAGGGGAAGGTGAACGGTAAAGGGTTCCCACTATGGGGGATTTTACCTCTATCATGTCTTCTTCGTACCGGGGCTTCTGGTCCCGGGCAGCTGTTTCGGGTTCTGCTTTGGAGGAACTTTTATTTATGGATATTTTTACCCCATCTACTTCAAAATCTATGTTTTCTATGTTGGAGGTTTCCACCAGATCGGTTATTTCTCTGAGTTTTTTCATATTTAATCTATCCAGGCTGTAATCACCGGCTTTTTTCTTGCCAACCTCCCCGGTTTTCCCCTGTTTCTTGTTAAGGAAAGCTACTGTTTTTTCCGGAAAAAAACAGTAGCTTAGAACATGTTCCTGCTTGCCGGTAATATTTTTCAGTTCATTTTCACACTGCTGGTACAGGTCTACCGGCGGCTGTTCCCACTGCTGGCTGCCTTTTGCACCCCTGAGTATTTTTTCTTTTAAGTCACTGTCCATATCCTGGGGCGGAAGCCCATAGTAGCCGTTTAAAAATTTTTTAATTTCATCAGAGGCAATTTCCCATCTCTTATCGGATATTACTGTATTTAAAATGGCCTGGCTGGCTATTATCTGCCCTATAGGGGTAGCCAGGGAAGGATTGCCCAGCTCTTGTTTTATCCTTATGATTTCCTCAATAACCTTATCTGCCTTTTCCACTTCCCCAATTTCTTTAAGCTGCCTGCTTATAGCGCTGATAAGCCACTTGGGCAGCAGGCTGTGGTCCGGTTCCGAAAGTACATAAGAATCTGAAAAAGAACTCTGGTTAAGGTAAGGGTATATATTCTTTTTTACATTCTCAAAAACCTGGATAAGCCTGGTCCAGTCAAGGTTGTGGGATAATCCTGTCTGCCTGAGGCTTAAAAGGAATGCAAAGATGGTGGGGCTGGAGTCTTGATATGAGGAGGGTAAAAAGCTTAAATCAACCCCTCCGCCTCCATTCAGGCAAGCCTGAAAATAATTTAATATTTGGATTCCCCTCATATTGTAGCCGCTTATAAATATGGGGATGCTGGTTAAGGAAGTTATGGATTTGAACAGTTCTGCTGTTCTGGAGGGGAAAAGAGTGGATTCCACATCTTTTATGCAGATACTGCTGCAGCCCATGTCTGTCAGCTGACTTACTTTATTATTATAATATTCTATAGGACGGCTGTAATCATAAATTATGGTTCCCTGCAGGCCGGCCCCGCAATCCAGTATCCTTTTGGCGGTATATTCTATATCATTTAAGTCATTTAAGGCATCGTAGACCCTGAAAGACTCTATGCCATTTTCTATACACTGGCTTATAAACCGGTCTATTATATCTTTAGGGTATAGGTCTTCACCTACCAGGTTTCTGGCCCCTATCTGTACCTGAAGCTTTAATGAGGGGGCCATCTTGTTTATATAGGAACAAATCTGGAAGGGTGATTTGTAAAAATAATTTTCCAGCATATTCTCAAAGGTTGACCCGCCCAGGACCTCTACGCTGTTAAAGCCTGTTGAGGGGTAATTTTCAAGTATATTGTCCAGTACCTGCATATCCAGTGTGTGCAGGGAGCTGTTCTGGAATATATCCCTTAAGGTGAGATCATTTACTGCTATTTTTTTCATGTCAGCTATTTCCTCCGGTTGACCACCGGTTAACAATGTTTGCCACCAGCAGCACTTTTATTATATCAGCAACTATAAAGGGGGCTACAGCCAGCTTAAAGGTAGTGGCCACTGCCTTTAGGCTCAGGGCGTCCGGTCCCCAGAAATATATCAGCATATGTCCGTAGCCCAGAATATATATGGACAGCAGTCCGGCAGACAGGGACAGAATCAATCCTTTCCTTCCTCCGGTTTTGGTGTAGATATAGCTGGATACGAAAGAAGCTGCCAGAAATCCCATTATATAGCCGGCAGTAGGACCGGCAAGAGCAATGTAGGCATTTTTAAAGCCTGCAAATACTCCCATCCCCATAAACCCTAGGGACAGATAAATTAACTGGGAATAAAAGGAATAGGGAAATCCTAGAACAATGGCCCCCAGAAGTACGGTCAATACCTGAAGGGTGAAGGGGACCGGGGTGAAGGGAAGATAAAAAAAACAGTTTGCCCCTACTGCCATCATCAGGGCAAAACCAATGGTAAATACAATTTTTATTTTTGCTTTTTCTGCTACTTCCATAAACCTCCTCCTTTTAAGGGTGCTGTTTTGAAAAAAGACGGAACCGGACAGTTAAAGTTTCAATAAAAGAAGACTATTTTGAAACTAATGAGGCTTACGGCCGTCTTTTTAACCAACTATAAAAAGAAAAAATCCGGGAGAACTTATGGATTATTTTTTAACCGAAGAGCAGCAGATGATTGTGGATATTTGCAGGCAGATAACTGAGAAGAAAATAAAGCCGGTAAGGTCTGAGTTGGATGAGAACCAAATCTTTCCTTCAGATATATTAGCAGAAATAGGGCAGGCAGATTTATTCCGGTTATTTATACCCGAAGAATATGATGGTATGGGCACAGGCATTTTTGAAGTTTGCCTGGCTACCGAAGAGCTCAGCCGGGGTGATTTAAGCGTGGCTACTTCATATGCGGCCAGCGGCCTGGGTTTTCTGCCCATAATTATTTCGGGAAGCCAGAAGCAGAAAGAAAAGTATCTTCCCTCTCTGGCTTCGGGAAAGAAGCTGGCCGCCTTTGGTTTAACCGAACCGGAAGCCGGTAGCGATGCCGGGGGGATTAAAACCAGGGCACAGGCTGAAGGAAGCTATTATGTCCTCAATGGGACCAAGCAGTGGATTACCAATGGGGGAGAAGCGGACATATATACCGTATTTGCCATGACCGACCCCTCAAAGGGAAGCAGGGGAGCATCTGCTTTTATTGTAGAGAAAGGCACTGAAGGATTTGAATTTGGAAAAAAGGAAAATAAGATGGGCATAAGGGCCTCAGCTACCAGGGAACTTATATTCAACAACTGCAAAGTACCCAAAGAAAACCTTATAGGCAGGGAAGGAATGGGATTTCTGGTAGCCATGAAAACCCTGGATAAATCCCGTCCGGCAGTAGGGGCCCAGGGGGTGGGGCTGGCTCAGGGAGCCCTGGAAGAAGCCCTGGCCTATTCCAAAATCAGAAAGCAGTTTTCGGTTTCCATTTCCACCTTTCAGGCTATAAGGCATTTGCTGGCAGATATGGCTACCCAGGTAGAGGCAGCCAGAAATCTGGTATACCAGGCAGCCAGAGTGGTAGACAGGCAGCAAAAGGATATTTCCAGGATATCTTCCATGGCCAAGCTGTTTGCATCCGATGTAGCCATGAAGGTAACTACTGATGCGGTGCAGGTATTTGGCGGTTATGGTTATATGAAGGAATACCCGGTGGAAAAAATGATGAGGGATGCCAAGATACTGCAGATATATGAAGGAACGAATCAGATACAGAGGGATGTAATAGCCCTTGATTTAATTAAAAAGGGATTTTAAAACAGAGAGGTGATAGAGATTAAGGTTTTAGTATGTATAAAACAGGTACCCGGTACCACCGATATCAAAATTGATCCCAGGACCAATACCCTGATCAGGGAGGGGATTGAAAATATCATTAATCCATTTGACAGTTATGCTTTAGAGGAAGGGGCAAGGCTTAAAGAAAATCAGGATTTTATAACCCAGTGCATGGCCCTGACCATGGGTCCGCCTCAGGCAGCCCAGATACTAAAGGATGCCATATCTTTAGGCATGGATGAAGCGGTGCTGCTTTCAGACCGTGATTTTGCAGGAGCTGATACCTGGGCTACCGCCCAGACACTGGCTGCCGCTGCTAAAAAAATAGGGGATGTGGCCCTTACCGTATTTGGCAAACAGACCCTGGACGGGGATACCGGACAGGTGGGGCCCGAGTATGCTCAGACCCTGGGGATTCCCTTTGTGGGCTATGTCAGCCACATAGTGGATATAAATAAAACCCGGGTAAGGCTAAAGAGACTTATGGAAGACCGGTATGAGACAGTGGAAGTAAATCTTCCGGCAGCTATCTCGGTCTTAAAGGAAATAAATGAACCCAGGGTACCATCCCTGAGGGGCAAAATGAAAGCAAATAAAGCCCGGATACCTGTGTGGGACAGGGAGCATCTGGGCCTGAGCCCGGAACAGGTGGGTTTATCCGGCTCCTATACTCAGGTGGTTAAGGTATTTATACCCCAGGCCCAACATGAAGTTATGATGCTGGAAGGTTCTCCCCAGGAACAGGTAGAAAAATTATTTGAAAAACTGAAAACGCTGAACAGGATTTAGGGGGCTCTAATGGATATAAAAGTTCTAAAAGATAAATGTACCGGATGCGGGCTCTGCTTGAGAGCCTGCCTGTATGAAGCTATAGAGATAAAAGACAAGATAGCAGAAATTAATGACAACTGCATATTGTGCGGTGCCTGTGTGGAAGCCTGCGAATTTGAGGCTATAGAAATGGCTGAGGTCAAGCCGGTCCAGGATTTTTCTGATTACAGGGGGATTATGGTGTATGTGGAAAGCAGCCAGGGGAAAATAAATGATGCCGGCCTGGAGCTTCTCAGCGAAGCTTACCAGCTTAACCGTGACCTGGATACCACCATATCTGCGGTATGCATAGGCCAAGTTGAAGAAGAAGAGGTCAAGAAAACTTTCAGTTTTGGAGCGGACAAGGCCTATGTTTTTGGCCACAGTCTTTTTGAGCATAATCTTGATGACATATACAGCCAGGCTCTGGCCATACTGATTGAAGAAAAAAAACCGGAAATTTTTCTGGCGGCAGCTACCCCTTCTGGCAGGACAGTGGTACCCCGGCTGGCAGCCATGCTTAAAACTGGACTTACTGCCGACTGCACCGGGTTAAAAGTGGATAAGGAAAGCAGGCTTCTGGAGCAGACCAGGCCTACTTTTGGTGGAAATGTCTTGGCCACTATTGTCTGCAAGAACTCCCGGCCGCAGATGGCTACGGTACGCCCTCATGTATTTGAGAAGAAGAAAATCTCTGCGGAGATGGAGCCGGATATAGAATATATGGATATCAAACCGGACAATTTCACCAGCGGTTACCGGTTTATTGATACAGACTATGGGGTGGGTGAAGATATCAACCTTTCCGATTATGATGTAATAGTATCCGGCGGCAGGGGAATGGGAAAAAGTGATAATTTTTCTCTGCTCAGGCAGCTGGCGGACCTTCTGGGAGGCACAGTGGCTGCTTCCAGGGCGGCAGTGGATGCAGGCTGGGTATCCTACCCCCATCAGGTGGGCCAGACCGGCAAAACGGTTAACCCCAAGCTGTATATTGCCTGCGGCATATCCGGAGCCATACAGCATCTGGCAGGCATGCAGACCTCTGATATTATAGTAGCCATTAACAAGGACAGCCAGGCTCCAATTTTCAAGGTTGCCAATTACGGTATTGTGGGGGATGTGCTGGAGATAGTGCCCAAACTGATTTCCAGAATTAAGCAGGGGGGACCTTTAATAGATTAGAATTGTTTCTATCTTTTCAAACAGGGCTGCAAAATCCTTTGTTTTTAGAAAATTAAAATAAACCTGTTCAAAATTATTTATTATCTCTGCAAGCAGTTTTTCCCTTGCCACCTTCTTGTTTAGCTGCTGGCTTATAGAGGTGGACTGGTGACCATATTTTTTTAAATCGGATAGATGGGTATTAACATTTATACCTGTTCCGATATTTATATAACCAATTTGGCTGCCATTTTCAGTTTCGGTTAATATCCCTGCCAGCTTCTTGCCTTTACAGTACAGGTCATTGGGCCACTTTATGGCTACCTGCAGCTTATAGAGGGCATTGACGGCCCGGGCGGCTGCATAGGCAGCAATCAGGGTCATCTTTGGCAGGTCTCTATGTTTAAGTTCTTTTTTAACCGCCAGGGTAAAGTAAAGTCCTCCTGCAGGAGAGACCCACTCGGCTTCCAGCTTGCCTCTGCCCCTGGTCTGAATGTCAGCCAGCAGCACTGTTCCCGGAGCAATGCTGTCAGTTATTTTCTCCAGTTGGGCAGCATAGCTGTTGGTGGAATCAACAAAGTTAAAATACAGGATTGGTTTTCCCAGCTGCACCGTATTCAAATTTTTTTTATATAATGTTAAATTAAAATCATTCATAAAAAATATATGTTTTTTTAACATAGGTTAAAAATAGTATACTTGAAGGGGTAACAGTTTAACAAATCAGGGCAATTTAAGCCCAACCAATGATGACAGTTTACTAATATTTAATTTTATTGGAGGCAGGCATGAAGGATAGAAGAATAAATAAACTGGCAAAAAATCTGGTAGAGTATTCCTGCCAGGTTAAAAAGGGGCAGCGGGTAATGGTGGAATGTGTGGGCAATTCTGCCCTGCCGCTGGTTAGAGCTTTGATTGCCAGGATATATGAGTCGGGAGCCGAACCCCATGTTAATCTGCTAAACAATAGCATAAAAAGAGAGCTGCTGAAAAAAACAAGCAAGAACCAGCTGGACTTTATGGCTGAGTGCGACCTGGTAAAGATGAAGGGCATGGATGCTTTTATCGGCATAAGGGCCAGTGATAATGCCAATGAACTGGGAGACCTGAAGTCAGAAAATTTAAATGCTTATATGAAATATTATTCAGATCCTGTAAACCAGGAAAGGATAAATAATACCAGCTGGGTGATACTCAAGTACCCCAATAATTCATTGGCCCAGCTTTCCGGGACCAGCGCGGAAACCTTTGAGGACTTCTATTTCAAGGTTTGTAATCTGGATTACTCCAAGATGTCCAAAGCCATGGATCGCCTGGTTGATATAATGAGTAAAACTGACCGGGTGGACATAAAAGGCCCGGGTACAGATATTAGTTTTTCCATCAAGAATATTCCCACCATAAAATGTGCAGGTAAAAACAATATCCCCGATGGAGAGGTGTTTACCGCTCCGGTAAAAGATTCGGTTAATGGAGTTATTACCTACAACACCCCTGCTGTTTATCAGGGTTATACCTATGAGCGTATATGCTTTAAATTCAAGAAGGGTAAAATAATTGAGGCTACTTCCAGCGACAGTAAAAGGCTAAATCAGGTTCTGGATACCGACAAGGGCGCCAGATATATTGGAGAATTTGCCCTGGGGGTTAATCCTTATATACTAAAACCCATGAAGGATACCCTTTTTGATGAAAAAATTAGGGGAAGTTTTCATTTTACACCGGGCAAATGCTACAAAGATGCTTTCAATGGTAATGATTCGGCCATCCACTGGGATCTGGTAAGCATACAGACCAGGGATATGGGTGGAGGCGAGATACATTTTGACGGCAAACTTATAAGAAAAGACGGAAGGTTTATGCCCAAAGAACTGGAGGGGCTTAATCCGGAAAACTTAACTTAACCAGACCTTTGTCTCAACTTATACTGACCATTAAAAACAGTAGACAGATTAAACTGCTACCCGGTACGGCAGTTTAATTTTATGTTTATGAAACTATGGGAAGGCCAGACCGTCTAACTAAAAAACAAGTGACAAAAAGGTTGATTGCTGTGTTAAACAAAGAACAAATTAAACAGATAATACCCCATCGCGAGCCTTTTTTGCTGGTGGATGAGGTTATTGAAATGGAGCCGGGGCAAAGTATCAAGGCTATTAAGAAGGTAAGGCTGGAGGAATATTATTTCAAGGGCCATTTTCCTTCCAATCCCATTATGCCTGGCGTATTGATAGTAGAGGCCATGGCCCAGGCAGGGGCAATAGCCCTGCTGTCTCTGGAAGAGAACAGGGGTAAACTAGCCTTGTTTGCAGGCATTGACCGGGTAAGGTTTAAAAAACTGGTAAAACCGGGACATACCCTGGAAATGGAAGTTCAGCTGCTCCAGTTCAGGAGAGGAATTGGAAAGGCCAGAGGATCAGCCAGGGTGGAGGAAAAAATTGCCTGCAGCGCTGAAATTATGTTTGCCATACAATAGTGAAAGGAAAAGATGGGTAAAATTGCATTGATTTTTCCGGGACAGGGATCACAGTATGAAGGCATGGGCATGGATTTTATTACCCGTAATCCGAATTATAGAAAGTATTTTGACCTTTGCAGCAATATCATTGGCCAGGATATATTAGAGATAATATCCGGTCAGCCCCAGCAGCTTAATAAAACCAACTATAGCCAGCCGGCAATTTATGCTTTTAGCTGTGCCCTGTTTGATTACCTGAAAGAGAATACAAATCTGGCAGCCAGGGCCCAGGCAGTAGCCGGGCACAGCCTGGGGGATTACAGCGCTTTGTATGCTGCCGGTGCTTACAGCTACCGGAAGGGATTAGAGCTGGTGGCCTACCGCTGCCGGCTAATGGCAGAACAGAACCAGGTTTCTGAAGGGATGATGGCGGCGGTGCTGGGAGTGGATTTTAAAAGGGTGGAAGAGCAGGTAAGAAAACTTGGCCTTCAGGTCTATATTGCCAACTATAATGATTATACCCAGACCGTGATAAGCGGAAACAAACAGGATGTTCTCCGGGCCATAGCGGAATTTAAAAAAAACGGTATCAGAAAAGTTTTACCCCTCAAGGTTGGCGTTGCTTCCCATTGTCCTTTAATGCGCCGGGTAGCGGAAGAACTAAGGGCATATATGGATCAGAATTTAAATAGTGTCAGCACCGATCTTCCCTTTTTTTCATCTACTGCGGCAGAATTTATTTCTGGCAAACAGATAAATAAAATTTTACAGAAGCAGCTGGTAGAGCCTGTAAAATGGCTGCCCTCGGTTTTAGAACTGCTGCAGCAGGGGTTTGACTGTTGGGTTGAAATAGGCCCTAAAAATATCCTGGGCAAGTTAACCCAGAGGATTATTGCCGGGTCTGGCCACAAAGCAGATGTTTATAGCAGTGATTCTGACCTGGACCATTTGTTAAACAAGTTTAAGGAGTGATGGATAAATAAAATGAAGCTACAGAATAAAATTTGCCTGGTTACTGGCGGTGCCAGGGGTATAGGTAAAAACATCGCTGCCTCTTTTCTGAAGGAAGGAGCCAAAGTAGTAATTTTTGACCTGGACCAAAAACAGGGAAAAGCTACCGAGGTTGAATTCACCAACCAGTATGGTAAGGACAGGGTTTTATACCTTGCCGTGGATATATCCAATCCGGAGGATGTAAAGCTGAATGTAGAAAAGGTTCTGGAAACCCACCAGAATATAGATGTACTGGTAAATAATGCCGGTATAACCAAAGATAACCTCATAATGCGCATGTCTCTGGAGGACTGGAACCGGGTGCTGGAGATTAATCTTACCGGAGCCTTCATATTATGCAAGAATGTGGTGAGATCCATGATTAAAAACAAAGGCGGAAAAATCATAAACGTATCTTCCATAGTGGGGATCCACGGTAATGCCGGCCAGAGCAATTATTCCGCGTCCAAGGCCGGACTAATAGGGCTTACCAAATCTCTGGCCAAGGAGTTTGCCGGAAAAAATATTCAGGTTAATGCAGTGGCTCCAGGCTATATTGATACTGATATGACCAGAAGCCTTGCGGATAAGGCTAAAAATAAGATGCTGGAGATTATACCCAGCGGCAGGCTGGGAACAGTTGATGATGTAGCCAGGGCTATTCTTTTTTTAGCCAGCAGTGATTCTGATTATATCACCGGATTTGTATTAAATGTAGATGGGGGAATGGGAATATAGAAAGGAAAAGTATGGAAAAAGATACCAAGGAAAGAAGAGTGGTAGTAACCGGGCTTGCAGCTATTACTGCCCTGGGGCTGGATATTGAAACTTTCTGGAAAAATATTATTGCCGGAGAATCAGGGGTAAGCACCATTGAAGGGTTTGACCTGGATAAGATAGGCTCCAAGATTGCAGCCCAGGTAAAAAATTTTAAGCCAGCGGATTTCATGGATATAAAATTATCCAAAAGGATGGATCGTTT
The DNA here is from genome assembly GCA_022396035.1 of Actinomycetes bacterium. NCBI lineage: Bacteria > Bacillati > Actinomycetota > Actinomycetes > Actinomycetes bacterium. The sequence goes on from JAIOXO010000004.1 coordinate 42,728, forward strand.
TGCCCAGTTTGGCTATGCTGGTGCCGGCCAGGCTATTGAGGACAGCGGTCTGGCTATTGACAAGGATAACGGACACCTGGTGGGAGTATACATCGGAAGCGGAGTAGGAGGTTTATCTACACTGGAAACACAGCATATAAGAATGCTGGAGAAGGGTGCCAATCGGGTTAGCCCTTTTTTAATACCCATGATTATAAGTAATATGGCTGCAGCCCAGGTATCAATAATGAGCGGGGCTAAAGGCCCGGTAAGCACTACTACCACTGCCTGTGCGGCGGGATCCAATGCTATTGGCGATGCATATGAAATTATAAAGAGGGGCGATGCGCTGGCCATGATTGCCGGAGGCAGCGAAGCCCCCATAACCCCTCTGGGAATGAGCGGCTTTTCTAACATGAATGCTCTTTCTACCAGAAACGACCAGCCCCAGAAGGCTTCCCGGCCATTTGACCGGGACCGGGATGGATTTGTAATGGGGGAAGGCTGTGGAATTGTTATACTGGAGGAGCTGGAGCATGCTTTAAACCGGGGCGCAAAAATATATGCAGAAATGTTCGGTTACGGGCTTTCCGGAGAGGCTTACCATATGACTGCGCTGGAACAGTCAGGGGAAAATGTAGCCAGGTGTATGAACAATTGCCTCCAGAAGGGAGACATTGGACTGGATGAAGTTGATTACATAAATGCTCACGGTACCTCCACGCCTTTAAATGATATTGTAGAAAGTACGGCCATAGAGAGATTGTTTGGAGAAAATGCTAAAAATATAAACATCAGCTCCACCAAATCCATGACCGGCCACTGTCTGGGGGCTGCAGGAGCTATAGAATCGGTAGCTTCGATACTGGCAATTATTAATAATATTATTCCCCCCACCATAAACCTAGATAATCCAGATGACCAGTGCAGATTAAATTACACTCCCCATCAAAGCATAGAAAGGGAAGTTGATGTAGCTATTTCCAATTCCATGGGTTTCGGGGGCCATAATGTATGTCTGGGGTTTAAAAAATGGAAACCATAGTCTGTAAAAGCTGTAGCCGGAAGATAAGCTTAAAGAAATATACAGAAAACCTGAATGTATGTTCCGAATGCGGATACCATGGCTGGGTTTCGGCTAAAGACAGGATAGAGATGACTGTTGACAAGGACAGTTTCAATGAACTTGCCGACAGGATCAGGTCAGAAGATTTTCTAAAATTTGTAGACCTTAAAGCTTATTCTGAAAGATTAGATGAAGCCAGGGCAAAAGCAGGCATTGATGAAGCTATACTGGTTGGTTCTGCTGCCATAGAAGACAGGCCGGTGGCCATAGGCGTGATGGATTTTTCTTTTATGGGCGGAAGCATGGGCAGCGTGGTGGGTGAAAAGATAAAGATTTTAAGCCAGTACAGCCTGAAGAATTTATTGCCTTTAATAATATTTTCCGCTTCCGGGGGAGCCAGGATGCAGGAAGGCATACTTTCGCTGATGCAGATGGCTAAGACAGTTTCCTGCATGAGGAGGCTGGCAGATAAAAAAATACCTTTTTTGTCAATAATAACCAACCCAACCACCGGGGGAGTAAGTGCCAGCTTTGCTTCCATAGCCGACATTGTAATTGCAGAGCCGGGGGCACTGTTTTGTTTCGCAGGTCCCAGGGTGGTAAAACAGACCATAAATAAAGAGCTGCCCAAAGATTTTGGAACAGCGGAAAGAGATGTTGAAAACGGACAGATAGATATGATTATTGAAAGAAATCAAATTAGGGATTCCCTGATAAGGTTGCTAAACTTTTTTTAAGGGGCATAAATGGATTTAAAAGATTTAAAAAATATACCAAAGAACTATTTAAAAGATACCTTAAAGTCTTTTCTAAAACTGGAGAAACTAAAGAAGACATCCTTTTTTAACCGGGTGCATTTCAAGCAGGCGGAAAAAGAACTTCTAAATAAAGTAGAAGATTACAGAAGGGTAGAGAGACAGGCTGCCAGGACCTGGAAGATAGTCCAGCTTTCACGGGATGAAAAAAGACCCCAGAGCATAGATTACATAAGCCGTATATTTGATGATTTCATGGAACTAAAGGGAGACCGGCTGGGCGGCGATGACAAGTCCATTGTATCCGGGCTGGGAAAACTAAATGAAACTACGGTGGCGGTAATCGGCCATAATAAAGGAAGGGATATCAAAGAAAGGGTAAAATATAATTTTGGCATGAGCAGCCCCTCCGGATATCGTAAATCACAGAGAATAATGAGGCTGGCTGATAAATTTAATTTCCCCATAATTACTTTTGTGGATACACCGGGTGCATACCCGGCTCTGGAAGCAGAGGATAACGGCCAGGCAGGGGCTATTGCCCAGAGCATAAAGCTTATGTTTGAGGTAAGTGTCCCCATAATAACAGTATTGATTGGCGAAGGCGGAAGCGGGGGAGCCCTGGCGCTGGCTATAGGAAATGAAGTTTTAATGCTTGAAAATTCAACTTATTCGGTAATATCACCGGAAGGGTGCGCGGCTATTCTCTGGAAGGATGCTGCAGGGTCCAAACTGGCGGCACAGGCCTTAAAAATTACTGCCAGGGACCTATACCGGCTAAAGGTGGTGGACCGGGTTATACATGAGCCTCTGGGCGGGGCCCAGAACAATATGGACAGGAGTATAAATATTGTAAAAAAGCATCTGGTGCTGGCCCTAAAGGAACACCGGAGCAAACCACAAGATCAGCTAAAGCAGGAACGGGCTGAAAAATTTGAAGCTCTGGGTAAATTTATCACCAGAGACTAACTTCCCACAAAGATGATTACCGTCGAGTTTAAAAATACGGAGCTGCCTGCCCGGGGAAACTGGGACATCACTAAACCTTTTTGTACTGAATAGGAGGCAGAAACCTCTTTGACTTCGTAATTTAGGGCAACTGAACTAAGGGCTTCAATTGCCCGGCTCAGCTCCATCTGGTTCAGGTCAGGAACAGTTGCCAGCTCCTGGTTGGTAGCAATAAGGATTTTAATAATGCTGTTGCTTTCTACGGTATTGCCGGGTGCCGGAACGGTATCTACAACAGTCCCCGGGCTTGTCCCGTACCGGGTGGCTATCTCCGCATCCAGGGTTAATCCCAGTGATTGAAGGTGGCTGGCCGCATAGGGGTAATCTGTACCTACAATATTAGGAATTACTACCATCTGAGGGCCTTCCCCCAGGACCAGGTCAACTGTACCGCCTTCTTCTATCTGCTGGTTGAAAGCAGGTGACTGGCCTATTACTTTTCCTGCAAATAAGTTGCTGGATACTTCTTTATCAATCTGTCCCTCTTCCAGGCCCATATCCTCGAGCACTTCTGATACCTGCTCCCGGGTTAGGCCCAGAAGGTTGGGTACACTTAAAAAACGTTGCTGGGAACCCCTGCTGACCACTAACCTTACCGAGTCTTCTTCAGATAAGGCAGAATTGGCAGAAGGAATCTGTGATATTATGGAATCTTCAGAAATTGTATGGTGAAACTGGTAGCTGGCCTCCACTTCTATTTCCATATGTTCCAAAATAGTTTGGGCGGTCTGGAAGTTTTGTCCGGCCAGGTTGGGCATTAAAAAAGGTTTGCTGTCGTCCTGGTCTTTAACATAGCCAAATATAAAAATGGCTGCAACCACAGCCAGAATCAGGGAAATGGATATAAAGAAAATATCTGCAATCCTTAACGGTCCCATAACTTTCTTAAAAAAAAAGGGCCTTTTTTGCTGTCTCCTTTTAGACGGCTGTTCAATTGAAAGTTTTCTCCCTTCCAGATAACGAAAAAGATCTTTCTTTAACTGGCTTACCGTGCTGTACCTGGTCTCTCTGTCTTTTTGCAGGCAATGCATGACAATTTTTTCCAGGGCAAGGGGGACATCCTGTACCATCAGTGACGGTCTGGCTGGGATTTCATTTATATGTTTTAAGCTTATATCCACACTGCTCTCTCCCCGGAAAGGAAGGTCAGCAGTAATCATTTCATATAGCACCACTCCCAGTGAATAGATGTCAGAACGGTGATCAAGGGATTTTCCCATGGCCTGTTCCGGGGATATGTAGTTTGCGGTACCGATTATGTTCATGGTTTTTGTAGCATCGTCTAAAGCCTGTTTGGCTATTCCAAAATCAGTTACTTTTAAGGTATTATCTGCAGTCACCAGGATATTCTGGGGTTTGATATCCCGGTGTATAAGGTTATTGCTATGGGCTGCTTCCAGGGCCTGGCATATCTGTATGGCATATTTGGCTGCTTCTTGCGGAGAAATTATGCCTCTTCTTTCAATTATTTCCTTAAGGCTGTAGCCTTCAATATATTCCATGCATATAAAATAGGAACCGTTATGCTGCCCCCAGTCATATATCATCACGATATTGGGGTGATTTAATTTGGCCAGTATCTGGGCCTCGCGTTTAAACCGGGCCACAAAACTTTTATTTCTGGCATAATTTTCTGACAGTATCTTTATGGCCACCTGCCGGTCAAGTTTACTATCCTGGCCCAAAAAAACATCAGCCATACCGCCACTGGCGATTTTTTTTATAATTTTGTACCGGTTAGCTATCAGTGATGTGTCATTCATATCTTATGAGTATAAGGGTTATATTATCATAACCGCCATTATGCTTGGCGTACTTTATAAGGTTGTGGCCCATATCGGAAAGATCATTATATTTTCCCATTATCTTTCCGATAAGCTGGTCTTTGAGCATGGAGTTAAGCCCGTCGGTGCACAACAGTATAATGTCTTCAGGTTTTAGCTCTAGCTGGAGGCTCTGGGGCTGCAGATTACTTTCCATACCCACAACCTGGGTTAGTATATTCTTTTTAGGATGGCTGAAAGCCTGCTCTGCATCAATTTTGCCGTCTCTGTAAAGTTCACCTACCAGGGTGTGGTCATGAGTTTTAAGAAAAAGCTCTTTTTTCCTTTTAAAGTAGAGCCTGCTGTCTCCGACATGGCAGATATGGGCAATGTTTTCTGTCAGGTAGCATACAGTCAGGGTGGTCCCCATGCCCGCATAACCGGTATCGGATACAGACAGATTGTATACAGCCTTGTTTGCATCCTGCATGCTCTGTCCCATAGTGTTTTTAATTTCTACAATATCTGGTTTTTGGTGCTTATTTAAATAGTTGTAGAAAGAATCTCTAAATACCTCTACCGCCTTTTTACTGGCAACTTCGCCTGCCTTGTGGCCACCCATTCCATCGGCCACTATAAACAGATTCGAGTCTGAATAGAGGCTGTCTTCATTTTTTTTGCGGTAGTTACCTATGTCGGTAAGGGCAATGTGTTCCATGGTTGTTAAAATATTTATCTAATTGGTATAATAGTAAAGATTATTTTTTAAAAAATAAAGGCCGGCTGTTGAATTTTTGGCTGAATTGGTTAAAATCGATATGTATTTGAGGCGAATGGCGGAGGTAAGAAGATTGGCGCAGGCTTTATTGGTTTAGAGAATAAAGGACTGGACTTAACAGAAAACCTAGATGATGAGATAAATGTAGACCTAAAATTTAAAAAGAAAATAAAATTGATTTGATTAAAAGCTCGGTAATATGCCGGGTTTTTTACTATTTATTAAAGATTTAACTGAAAAGTTTTTAACAGATGAGGTTAATTAAGAGTTAGTTGAGTAAAGAGCTGTTTTTTTGCCAGATAATCTAAAGAGCGCAGTTAGTTCACCTGAAAAATACTAGCCGGATATAAACCCTGAATATGATGATTTTACCAAGCATTCTGGTACGGTAATACTTCCCGTCCGTTCTGGAAAATCAAAGGATAAAGCATTAGTTGAAAATTTGGTAAAATTGCATACCAGAGGGTATTGGCCTCTCTTAGAAACCTTGTGTTCTACTATAGAGGAGAGCTAAATGAGGCTGTTGCAAGACCTTAACAGAAAACATAACAATACCCCCTTCCAGAGGCTTGATACAACCAGGATGAAGCTATTTTTGAACAGGATTCTCTCCATAAAGGTTATGGTGCCCGGCTCATATAAGGAGGTGTACTGAAGAATTGGTAAGAAAAACTGCTGGTGTAGTAGCGGAAAGGTACATCCCTTTAGGTGCATTACCTTCCCCGAGGATGGAAAGCCCAAAACTAAGCCTATCGGAGAGGAAAATGTAGGATGGATAAAAAAAGTTACCCAAAACTACCGTCAATTCAGGGAAGGACAGAAGAAAATCAGGAAAAATGAAGTACGGCTGGGCAGGCTTTTAGATAGGTATTTAAAAGAAATTATAGTAAAAACCAGGAAGAAAAAAGAGTTTAATTAATTCAGGATTTTTGTGTTTTTAACCTGCGGAAACAAAGATATAATTAATATATTTTAATTCAGACCTTGCCTGCACCCTTCTAAGCGGCCAAAATCCGTAACAGGCTACCGGGTCCTAGTAGAAAGCTTTTTGCTTGGTTATAATTTAGTATTTTGATTATTACTATGTATATAGTAATATATAATTAAAACTAATTATAAAAAGGAGGTTAAATGAAGAAGGTATACATAATAGATGATGATCGGGATATCGTAGACTCCATATCGATGGTTCTAAAGGCAAACGGTTACGAGGTTTCCGCCCAGTATGATGATGAGAATGTGGTTGAGAATGTTTCCAGGTACAAACCTGACCTGATTATCCTGGATGTTATATTTCCCGAAGACAATTCAGCAGGGTTCAGGGTTGCAAGGGAGATTAAAAGAAGTGAGGAACTTGTAGGGATACCGATTATCATGCTTTCGGTAGTAAATGAGAAGGGCATCTATATGGGCAGATTCAGCAACCAGGATGTCGACCAGAGCTGGCTTCCGGTAAACAAGTTTCTGGATAAGCCGGTGAAGCCGGATGAGCTGCTGGGAATAGTGGGTTCTACCCTTAAAGAAGGGCAAAAAATTTAGAAAGCTGCGTGCTGCATTAAGGTAGATAGATATGAACAACAACAGCCAGGCAATAATTGCCATAGTCGGGGCCGGCAAGGGAGGAATGGCCTTATTAAAGGTCCTTCTGAATATACCTGACATAAAGATAAAGTATGTCTGCGATATCGACTCTTATGCCGTGGGGGCTCTTTTTGCCAAAAACCACGGTATCGATTATGTTTCGGATTATGAAAAGATCATAAGCGACAAACAGCTGGACCTCATATTTGAGGCTACCGGGGACCTTCGCGTCTATAATGACCTAAGCAGCAAGAAACTGCCCAAAACAAGCCTTATCGGGGCCAATGGCTCCAAGATAATATTCCATTTGCTCGGCTCCTATAATGAGATAAACAGAAACTTAAATGAGTACAAGATGAACCTGGAGAAAAAAATCATTGACAGAACCGAGGATATAGAAAAAATCAATATGAGACTTGAAAAGGAGATGCTGGAATATGAGAAGATAAGCCAGAAGCTGCATGAAATCAACCAGGAAAAAACCAAATACCTTCTGCATGCCACTCATCAGCTAAAGGCCCCGTTTGCAGCTATCCAGAGTTATGTTGATATTATCCTGGAAGGATATTCAGGCGAGATATTGCCGTCAACCAGGGATATTGTACTAAAGATTAGGGCAAGATGTGAGTTGCTGTCCATGGTTATCAGCGAAATGCTTGAGCTAGAGAAATTAAAGACAGGGGAGGACAGGGCATCTGACCTTAAAAAAATCAATTTAAGCCCTATAATATCGGGGACAGTACAGAGGTTTATGGCACCCGCAGAAGCCAAACAGATCCAAATTGATTACAGGCCTGCAAAAGGAGATTTCTATATAAATGGCAATGAAAGGCAGATTGAAATACTTTTTTCCATTCTGATTGAAAATGCTATCAATTATTCCTCTTCCGGCAGCACTGTCAGGGTTACTGTAAAAAAAATAGAGGGTCCCGGACTTTATGTGGGCATAGAAGACCAGGGGATAGGAATACCGGAAAAGAACCTGGATAGTATTTTCAATGAATTTTTCCGTTCAAACAATGCTGTCCAGTTCCACAAGAACGGTACAGGGCTGGGACTTTCAATAGCAAGGGAGATCGTTGATATCCATAACGGAAGCATAAATGTAGAAAGCAAGCTGGGTGAGGGTTCCTGTTTTTCTGTAGTTTTTAAGTTATTATAGGGAATTTTCGGTGCACACCATTTATTTTTACGGCAATTGCTGCATTGTTTACGATTTTTCGGATAATGATTATAAAGCTCTGCCTAAAAGGCTGGATTAGGCTTAATAGCTCCTTACAATATCCTTTAGCTTCATCAGTCTTACTGTATTGGACATCTCATTTTCTGTCAGTTTCATGGTTATGTATTTAATGTTTTCTTCCAGCTCGGGTATCAGCTTGTATTCCAGGGCGTTTACCCTCCTTCTGGTCTCTTCTATTTCCCGACTTCTGTATTTTTTATTTAATTTCAAGCTCAAAATTTAAAAAACCCCACTATATGCAGCTGGGGGGTTAAACAGTCCAATGTAGTGCCATATTTTATCATATATATAGTAAATTAATGTAGAAAATGATATAAATATTTTTTGTTTGTAAGAGTAAAAACATCAAATAACTGTGCTACAACATTCGTCCAGATAGTACAGTCCCTAAGAAAGGGTGAAAAAGTTACCCGAAAGATAGTACGCCATGTAGGTGTAGCAAAAGATAGAGATGAACTGGAAAAACTAAAATTATTAGCAGAGTCAATAAAGCTCAAGCTAGAAGCCAGAGGCCAGGAGTTCCTATTTAAACCCGAAGAGATAGTAAAGCTTGCCGGTTCCAAAAAAGAATACCCCGACAAGGATTATGTAGTAAATGTTAAAAACCTAAAAGAAGAGCAGCGACTCTCCAGGGGAATACATGAGGAATACGATAAACTGTTTGATGATCTTGGATATAAAAAAGTAATACAGAGGCCATCCAGAAATAAATCCAAAGTTAATATATTTAAAAACATAGTGCTGGCTAGAATTGCAAATCCTGCCTCCAAGATGGCCACAGTGGATATGCTGGAAGAAGATTTTGGCAACAACCCCAAAATTATACGCAATCAGTTATAGTTAGTGATTTACTTAAATTAATTATAGATTTTTTGAGTGAAGGAGGAGGAGAGTTTGAATTTTTTCTTCCTTTATATTCTAAATTTGCTCCTTTTTCTAGCTAATTTATGACTTACAGTTGCTTAATAGATAAATGAACCTAGAAAAATAAAATTAACTATCAAAGAAATTTCTCCGGACAATATTTATCTCCTCAAATATTAGGATCTTTTAAAAGATCTCTAAAAATATATAAAGCTTAAAAAACAGGTGAGGTTTAATGTTTATTCCTCATTTTTTACTCTTAAGAATTTTGCATTTATAGCTACAATTACCGTGCTTATTGACATTAAAGCTGCACCGACGGCGGGACTTAGGATTATACCAACAGGAAATAAAACGCCAGCAGCTAGAGGTATGGCAAAAAAATTATATCCAGTTGCCCAGCCTAAATTTTGAAGCATTTTCCTGTATGTCGCTCTTGAAAGACCTAAAATTGAAACAGCATCTAAAGGATTACTTCTAACCAGTATAATATCTGCTGTTTCCACAGCTACATCGGTACCTGCACCGATTGCAATACCTACATTTGCCTGTGCAAGTGCAGGAGCATCATTTACGCCATCACCTGTCATAGCAACTATAAAACCTTCAGCCTGAACTTCTTTTACTTTTTTAGACTTATCCTGCGGAAGAACTTCAGCAAAATACTCCTCAATACCAATTTCGTCCGCTACCCATTTTGCAACATCTTTATTATCACCTGTAAGCATCATCGGTTTGATATTCATCTGTTTTAATTTTTTAACAGCTTCTTTTGATTCTTCCCTTATGATATCAGCAAGAGCAATAGCACCTGCCAGCTCATTATCAATTAAGACGAATACCACGGTTTTACCCTGTGAGCTAAGGCTGCCAATCTGGGCATTATTAAATTCAATATTGTTTTCATGCAAGTAACCCGGGCTTATAACTTTTATATCCTTGCCATTTACATCTGCTTCTGCCCCTTTACCGGTTATTGCTTTAAAATTTGAGGTTTCATATTTGTTATCCACTGATTTAGCTATGGCTTTGGCTATCGGATGTTCAGACTTAGATTCTACTGAAGCTGCATATTTTAATAGCTCTTCCTTTTCAATATTTTCATTTAACATAAGGACATCGGTTATGCCAAATTCACCTTTTGTCAATGTACCGGTTTTATCAAAAATTATAGCATTAATATTTCTCGCCCTTTCAAAAGCGGCCCGGTTCCTTATAAGAAGTCCGTTTTTTGCTGATATTGAGGTCGATACTGCAACCACAAGCGGTACGGCAAGACCCAATGCATGGGGACAGGTTATAACCATGACCGTTACTGTCCGCTCCAAGGCAAATGCAAAGTCTTTATTTATAACTGTCAGCCAAATAATGAGAGTTATAGCACCTGCTGAGATTGCGATTATAGTCAGCCAAAAAGCAGCGCGGTTTGCTATATCCTGGGTTCTTGATTTGCTTGCCTGCGCTTCTCTTACCAGTTGTATAACACTGGATAAAAAAGAATCTTTTCCGGTATTTTTGACTTCTACAGTTACAGAACCTTCACCGTTTATTGAACCCCCAATAACTTTGCCCCCAACAGTTTTTGAAACCGGTTTTGACTCCCCTGTCAGCATTGATTCATTTACAGATGTTTGACCTTCCAGAATCAGACCATCTGCAGGATATTTTTCTCCAGGCTTTACCAAAATCTTATCATTATTACTTAAGTCTTCTACTGCAATATCTTCAGTTTTACCATCAGAAGTTATTCTATGAGCTTCTGATGGCATAAGTTTTGCAAGTTCTTCTAATGCTCTCGAAGCGCCCATAATGGATTTCATTTCAATCCAATGGCCCAGGAGCATTACATCAATTAAAGTCGCAAGCTCCCAGAAGAAAAACTTTCCTGTAAGTCCAAAAACAACGGCGGAACTATAAACATATGCAACAACGATAGCAAGGGCAATAAGGGTCATCATTCCTGGCTGTCTGGATTTTAACTCACTGTATATACCCTTTAAGAAAGGCCAGCCTCCATAAAAAAATATTACAGATGAGAGACCAAACAATACATAAACATCTCCCGGAAATTGTAGTATATTTTCTAGCCTTAAAAGTTTCTGTATTAAAGGAGATAGCAATAAAACCGGTATGGTTAATATTGCGGAAACAATGAATCTTTTTCTATAATCTGCAATCATATGCTGGTGATGATCCGTATGCATGCCTTTCTTTGGCATTTTTTGTTTATGCTTTTTATGGTTTTCCATACTATTAACCTCCAGAAAATATATAAATAATATTAATTTTCAGATCAAGGCAATTGCAGGAAGCCTCGATATAATATCAACGGTATTCTTCCATATCAATAAATATACCGTGCCAGTTGTGGTACCAGACCTCACCAGTGAATTCATTTACACTCAACATTCCTGCAATATCCCCATCTTCTGTTAGCGTATGAATGGTATAATATCCATAAAATTTCTCAATCTCATCTCCCACAAATTCGCCGATATTTGTCTTAGCCAAGTATCTTTCTGCTAACTGAAGGGCCCTGTCTTCACTTATGTCCATATCAATATCGTTTTGAGATAATGGTATCTGCGGATGCATACCATATTTTAAATTCCACATCATATTAGGCCCATATTCAGGAAAGATGGCACCAGTATTTTTATCCACCAGAAGCTCCATAGCACTTATTCCTGTATCCAACTCAAAGATTTCAATATAGAAGTTTCTGGAAAACTCCATTATTTCAGCAATCTCCAAACCTAATAGATTATTCCTTTCAAGATATTCATTGGTGAGATTCTCTACTTCTTCAAAAGAATAGCTTGTGGCTGCACCTCCTTGTAGAAAACCTCTTAACATATGACCTCTGTCTTCAGAACGAAAGTCGTAACCCCTGCCAGTACCAAAATTTGTTAAACTGGTACCTAGATTGCCGATAATCAGGGTAGAGAATAGTCCAAGTATGCCTATTATTAATAATACTGCAGACGGTATTAAAAGTTTTTTCATTTACCCGATATCTTTCTTTATGGTTTCAAATTCATCTTTAGTAATCTCTCCCCTGGCATACCTTTCCTTTAAGAGCTCCAAGGCATTTTTTGTTTGAGGTCTGGGGTTACTGCCAGAATCATAGCTTGCTTTTTTTACCAGCCATACAATCAGCAGTATAATTGCAATAATTATAGCTATGATAAAAATAAAGAAAAAAATCATCCAGATAAGCCCGCCTCCACCAAAGAAGCCCATCATATTTGGCCACATCATCATTTTAATCATCCTTACTTTTTATATTAATATAAGAATAATAATATCACTTAGAAAAAGTAACGTTAAATATCCAGTTATTATGCATGAAAGACTCTATTACCGTTAGTATAATGCTGCAACTTGCAGTCACAGGTAGGCTTGAAGATAAAAAAGAGACTCCAAGTTACCTTTCGCCTTTGCTTTTCACACTTTAGGCTACTCCGCATCTTGGGGTCCTTGCTTAGGACTTTTATCGGGCTTTTAGGATTTTTACTTACTTTCTGCATCCTTTCGTCTGCAAATTTCAGCTTGCCTTTAAAAATTATCCTTTGTCCCAAGACACTTATTAATTTATCAGAGAGAGTATTGGTCAATAGAACAATTTTTACGATTTTTATTTGTCCTATTCGTAGAATTTTTAGCTTATAGTTTAATACTATACTTATTGAACTGTGCAGAAGTTTACGAGGGATGAGTAGCAGAAAACCTACTCTGGAGATACCCTTCAGTTTTGGTCTAAAAGTGTTATGAAAGTCTCTACCACCTGGGGGTCAAAATGCTGTCCTGATTGCTGCTTTATGTGGCCAAGAGCTTTCTCTTTGGACCAGGCTTTACGGTAAGGTCGGTCGCTGGTTAGGGCGTCATAGACATCTGCCACTGCAAAGATGCGCGCGGCCAGGGGGATCTGATTGCCTTCGAGACCGCGAGGGTAGCCGGTTCCGTCCCATCTCTCATGGTGGCAGTAGGGAATATCCAGAGCAGGGCTTAAAAAAGAGACGGGAGAAAGCATCCTAAAGGCATGCTCGGGGTGTTTTTTCATAATTTCCCATTCCTTTTCTGTCAGCTTGACGGGTTTGAGTAGAATGGAATCAGGGATACCCATCTTACCAATATCATGCAGAAGAGCGCCTCGCCTTATGTGTGCGAGCTCTTCTTTATTTACTTCTAGCTTCTGGGCTATACGCAGTGTCATCTCGGTTACACGCCTGCTGTGTCCCTCGGTTTCTTCATCCTTTAGGTCCAAAGCATAAGCCCAACCTTCGATGGTGGAATCATAGGCTTGAAGAAGCTCTATATTGGAAAGTTCCAGATTGTGAAAAAGATCCGCATTATCAATAGCAACTGCTATTTGCCCGGCCAGGGTATCCAGAAATGACAACCAGTCTTCATTGTGTTCAACTGGTTTCCGGTGAAAGATTTCCAGTACTCCCTGGACCTGGCCTTTTACAATAAGGGGTGCATTATAATAGGAGGCAAAGCCCTCCTGTTCTATAAGCTGCTCGTAGTGCGGCTCCTTTTCTACCTGTTTTAGGTCTGGAATATGTACAGACTCACGTTTTGAAGCTGTGCGGCCTGCGTAGCCTTCACCTAAATTGAGATTAATGCTTTTAGGGTCAAAGACGTTAAAACCGCGCCAGTCTTCATATTTTAAAAACCCTGTATGCCGGTCAAGCCTCAAAATGGCGGTAGAAGCGCTGTTTAAATGTTTGGTGATTTCATCTAGAATGACCCAATAGGTAACCCTTATATCCAGGCTTCCGGTTATTGCCATATCAATATTTTTTAAAGTCTGTACTTCCTCCAAATGCCTTTGGGTGCTTTCGTGAAGTTGTTGGCGATGTAGAGCAGAACCTGTCATCTCTCCAATGGTGGTTAGCAATTGAAGATTAGAAGCGGAAAAAAGCTTCCTATCTGGTTCCTTGGGGCGGTGAATTGCCAATATACCCAGAAGCTCCATGGTAGATTTTAAGGGGGTAAAAATCAAATGGTCTAGGTTGGCTGTGCGGTCTAAATGCAGGACATCTAAGGCAGTAAGTTTGTTACATACAATGGTTTTGTCAATTTGCTTCATAATATTGCAAAGCTTCTGCTCCGAGGAGAAGCGTTTGCCTATACCCTCTTTCCACTGGCCTCTGGCTTCAGCTACTATAATGTGCTTTTTATCTTTGGTCAGTAGCAGCACCATACCATCTTGAGCTTTTAACAAGTTACAGACATGATTTAGTATGACAGTCAGCATTTCTCTGCTGTTCCCAGTAGTCCGCAGGTGTGCAGATAAGGAGTTTAGGACAGAAAACTCCTTGTTTTGAGCAATAATTTTTTCATCTTTCTTCTTCATTTCGGTGATATCTAATATAGTGCCTATTAATTTAGCCGGGTTCCCATTTTTCTCATATATTACTTTGCCTACATTATAAACCCAGCGCTCCTGTCCGTTACTTTTTCTGATTATTTTGTATTCCTCGTCAAAATTTAAACTTTCTTCATATGTTGCATTATGAGTCTTTAAGATAATATCTTTATAATCAGGATGGATAATTGAAGTCCATTCTTCAAACATATACCTGGACTTTTTATCAAGGCCGAAAATCTCACACAGAACTTCTGAGCATTCCCATGTACCAGAAGAAATATCTACAATATAGCTTCCTATGCCTGCAGCTTTCTGGCTTTGTCTAAGAAAGCCTTCATTTTTTTCCAGCTTCATCTGTTTCTCTCTAACATAGCTGCTAAGTTTGCCCAATCCAACAGCAATAGCAAAATATGCAAATAAGATGAATAGGAAGTTTATAAATGAAAGCTGATGAAGGTATAAAGAAGATATCCCTATTATGATACTAGACCAGGCAGCAGCTACCAGCCCTCCAGCCAATCTCCACGTCCAAGCAGAAAAAACAACCAGGAAAAGAAATAATACGGCTGTAACAACTGGGGGCAGAAAGTATATAAAAGCAGTAACAAGCAGAGCATATCCAGCTGCAACAAACATTATCTTTTTATAGGTAAAATTCATTTGCTTAAAAAATATTTTGTTATCATTATATAAAAATTATTATTATTTTAATATATATTATTAGTAAGAAGAGTTTTGTGATTACAAATATGTTAATAGAATACTCTAAATAAAATAGCAATATGGGGCTTTAAATTAAAAAAGAGAGGCGGTTTACAAACATCATATATTTTGAACTAGGCAAAGCGTACTTTTATAATATAAGGGACTGGTTTTTAAGGTAGGGAGCACAATTTAATCAGATCTCCTCCGCTGTTTTTTGCTTCATACATTGCCTTATCCACTTCTTCTATTATATTATAGGTATCCAACCCTTGTCGATATTGACATATACCTATTGAAAGCGAGGTTTCTTGAACTTTTAGGCCATTGTAGCTGTCCATTATCCTCGCTGCTATTTCTTTGGCTGGGCCTATTTCAGTGTTTACTAATATCACAGCAAATTCGTCTCCACCATACCTTGCCACATAGTCTATTCAATCCCTGGTATTGGCCTTTAATATGGAAGCTGTTTCCTTTAGCAGCACATCTCCTTTTAAGTGGCCCTGGGTATCATTTACTTTTTTAAGATTGTCTACATCTATCATTAACAAACAGAAAGGGTTTCTATACCTTTCAAACCTTTTAATTTCCCTGTATAGACAGCTATAGAAAAATCTTTGGTTGTAGATATCCGTTAGAAAATCTTTTATGGATTGTTCTTTAAATGCGTCCAGCAAGCTTATATATTCTGTTACCTCCCTAAAGACAAAAATTTTACCAACCGCCTCTCCTTTTGATCCTGTAAGAGGTGAAACCAAGACACTGAAGGTTACATCTTTTCCTTTGTTCTTAAAAGCAATGTCTGCCCTAAAGCTATCTAGTGATACATCTTCTAAAGCGTTGGCCAGCTTTGCTGCCTTCTCCTTATCAGCTATGGCTTTATTTAGAAGAGATTTAACATTTTGGACAGTCAATTTTTCATTGCCATGCAAATGGCTAGCGGCCAGTAAATTGTGCATGGCACTGTTTATTGCTATATGTTTACGGCTGTCTATAGCCAGTACAGGGTCTTGTGATTTTTCAAAGTATTTCATAAATTCAACCATTTATTTGCTCCATCCGTAGAATTTACCAGTAGCCCAGAGGTCATATTCACTTATATTTATAGTGTCATTTAGGGTGGCGCCTTCCTGGTTTAGTTTTATATCTGTGGGGTGGTTTTTGCTGGTTTCTGATAAGAAGGGTTTTAGGTCGAATATTTTTATGATTCCATTGCCAAAATATACCAGGATCGTGGTGTCGGTATTGATGCTTACGTTTTCTATTTCAGGCAATAAGGGCATGGTAGTTAACAAAGTAAAGGTTGATTACTATGAATAATATAATAGCAATATAAAGGATAATATGGTAGGGAATAATTGGATTACGACCTTTACAAGGATCTTGGGATTCCCGGTGAAACAATTAAAGCAAGGCCTCACTTAAAAGAAATGCTAAAAGGTTGCAGCAATGGTATATACAGCAGAGTACTGGCAGTTGACCAGGATAGGTTGTCCCGGAATATAAAAGACCTCCAGGTTTTAAAAGAAGTGCTCAAATATAATAATGTAAAACTCATGCTTCAGGATATAGTGCTGGACCTTAATAATAAAGATGATGATTTTATGTCTGACACCCAGGGTATTTTTAGCAAAAGGGAATTGAAAGTAATTGCGGAGCGGACAGCCAGGGGGAGATACTATAAAGCTAAGCAGGGTAAATTTCCATCCGGAGGAAACAGTATTACTTATGGATATAAACTTGATGATGAGGATAGGTTGGTTATAGATGAGGAGGAAGCCAGGGTTGTAAGAAGGATATTTGATTTAATTGCAAACCACGGCTGGTCCTGTTACAGAGTGCCGGATGATTTGAATGCCCTGGGGATTCCCACCAGGCTCAAGAAACTTTGAAGGACTTTAAAGTCTAAAAGATATAATAGATTTTATGAAAATAAATGGACAGGAATAATGTAAAAAGCATCGTTTACAATGACCTTTACTATAAAGATGAATATATTTATGCAAAGAACAGCAAATTTGATTTTGTAAAACCGGTTAGCATTAAAAAAGAACCAATAATTTCTAAAAGGTTATTCCTTAAAGCAAAAAATAATTGGCAGCTAATAAGAGTAATTATAATAATAGAGTAAAAACGATGTATATTTTAACCGGAAGATTGTTCTGCCATAAATGTAAATATCCCTATTGTGGAGGAAGATATTCTACTAAAAAGGGTATAGTGCTTTACTATGGTGATCCAGGCAAGAAGAAGGAAATAACTAGCAACCCATGCAAGAATGCAGAGGTCAGGAAAAAATTAATAGAGTATGTTATTAAAAATGATGTAAAACATTTTCTCTTTAATCCTGAAAATATAAGGGACTATTTATTGGATAAGAATAAAAAAGCCTAAATAATGGCTTTAAAGCAATTTAATTTGAAAATAACAAGAATAGAATTAGGAAAGACGTCGTCAGGCGCTTAGAGTTATATTTAAATGAAGACATTTATGAATCTATTAGAAAAAGTAGTATTGCCTAAAAAATGAAGGAGAAAGAAGAAGCGCTGAAAGCAATTGATGATGTAATATTTGGGATTAAAAAATAAAGAAAAGAAAGAAAAATTGATGGAGAAGAGGATTAATAGTTTAAAAACCCTCTTAAGTAGTATAGAATTAGGAATGAGTAAATTAGAAGATACTAATTGGAAAAGAATAATAGCAAAATTAATAGATAGAATAGAAATAAATTCTGACGGTAAAAAAACTAAAGCTACTAAGCTTGACATTTGTATGAATTATAATTTTAATAGTATAGCAGAAAAAGATATTATAGAGATTATCTATAGTTGGGCGAATGGCGGAATTGGCAGACGCGCTAGGTTCAGGGTCTAGTGCTCGCAAGAGCATGGGGGTTCAAGTCCCCCTTCGCCCACCAAATAAAAAAAGCCCTGTATTTTATACAGGACTTTTGTTTTTAGTTACTTTGTCTTTTTCTTGCCTTTTGATTTTTTGGTTGCCATTTTCACCTCGCAGGGCTTATATTGAATAATGAGATAATAATATTCTCAAACAGGGTAAAAAGCAATTATTTTTTTTGGGTTCAGGTTTAAACTAATTTATTATATTATTAAATAAATCCTGAAAATGAAAAGGATAATTTTAGACACCAGAAAAACTAAAGATGTAGGCAGGCAGGGTATTGGTTGTGCAATGCTGGCACTTGTATTCTTGATTGGGTTTTTGGTGTTCGCGATTGTGCAGCATAGAAGTCTGGGATTAATACTAGTGCTTTCAGGTTTGGTACTGGGGTTAACAGTTTTATATGCTTATGTATTTTTCAGGAAAAGCAAGAAGAATAAATAGATGATACTAATTAAAAATTATACTGTAGGTAAGGAGTATAGGTATGACTTCTCTAGAGATAGTTGGACTGGTGGCCATTATATTAATGTCGGCATTTTCTATTGTGGCCATAGTGGTGGCCATACCCTTGTTTAAACTTTTATCCAAAGCCAACCGGATAATAGGCAGTTTTAGCAATAAGGCAGATCCCATGGTAGAAGATCTTGGTTCAATGGTAAACAAGCTTAATTTAGAAATAGCTTCAATAAATGATATAACCCAGAGTGCTGGGTCCATAGTGGAGCAGCTGGAAAAAATTATAAGGTTAGCCAGGATTGTGGTAACCAGTCCCATAATAAAAATAATAAGTACGGCATCTGGCCTGATAAGCGGTGTAAGGAAAACTAAGGGCAAGTAAACAGGAGGTATACTTATGGATAAGAAGAAAGCAGGCTTTATTGCAGCAGGAGCAGTTGTAGGCGCTCTTCTGGGATACATACTCAGCAGAATAGGTACAGACAGGGTTCTGGATATGCTAAAAGAAAAAAATATTATAAGCCCGGAAATTACTAATCTTATAGATGATTTTAAAGAAGGTCTGAGATCTGATTAACCGGCAGTACCTTTAACGTATTTGTGTTTATTAAACCTGTATATGGTTTCAAATGAGTTAAACAGGTCCAGATACTGTTCCAGGTACCTTATAAGCAGAAATCTGGATCTAACCGTTTCCCTTGCTTTTGTTCCCATGTCTTTCCTTAATTGTTCATCTTGTACAAGCTGTACTATCCTCTGGGCTGCTTGCTCTACCGAAGACACTAAAAAGCCATTGACGCCATCTTCTATCTGATGGACTATTCCCCCGGTCTTTCCTCCGATAACCGCGGCGCCCTTCCACATAGCCTCGGTTACGGTAAGGCCAAACCCTTCTTTAAGTGATTTTTGCAGAACTACAGCTGCCTTGCTCTGCAGCGCATTGACCAGGGCTGAATCCTGGTGGCTCAATATTTTAATATGGTCATCCTGGTGTTTGAGCAGGTTCTGGTAAATCTCTTCGCCCTCCGGATCATCGGTGGCTATATTGCCCAGCAGGACCAGGTTGCAGTCTACTTTTTTTCTGGCAATGTTGAAAGCTTCTATAACTCCTTCAGGGTCTTTCCATTTATCGAACCTGGATATCTGAACCACCAGGGGGAGATCGGTGGGTATATTGTAATGCTGAAAACGGTCTTCAATTTCCTTTTCACTCAATTTCTTATTTTTTATGCAGAAAGGGTCGATGGCGGGCATAAAAAACACCTGGGGAGGTTTTATGTTCTGCCGGTATTCTTTCAAGGTCAGTATGGCTGTGTCATAATGCTGTATATATTCATTGAGGTAGGAAAACAGTTTCCTGTCCGGAGAAGAAAGGTCAATATGACATCGCCAGATCCACGGTTGCCGTTTTTCATAAAACTTAATCATGCCCAGGGGCTGGGGATCATGAACTACAATAAAATTGTGATCCATACGGTTACGGATCGAATTTTCAAAAAGAACCCTTTCGTAAATTTCTTTTTTTAATTCGGTCAGATGTATCTCTGCCCCCTGGAGAGCATTATGTATTTTTTTGGTGATGCTAAAAAAGTCAGGCGAACCCTGTATAACTTTCCATTCTGCCTTTATGCCCACGCTGTTCATCAGCAGGGTAAGGGGTGAGAGTATTTCCGCCACTCCTCCTCCATAGAATGTTGAGTTGACGTGGGCAACATGAGCACCCTGCAGAGGTTTGGCTTTTTCTTTAATTCTGTCAATGGTTTTTTTATCCACAAACTGTTTATAGTCATCAACATCTATCAGTCGCTGATTGTAATCCATGGCCCTTCCTTATCTGTTTTAATTAATATAGAATTATAAAGAAAATTTTCTCATAAATCTAAACATATAATTTTTGCCAGGGAGTAGTGTTTTGAAAATAAAAAACTTAAAACCGTTAATGGCCATATCTGCTTTGTTTTTAATTATTTTATTTGGCCTGGGTTGTTTTTTATCTCAGGGCAGCAGTAAAACAGAAATGAAAAAAGATACAGTTACTGAGCCGGGATTTGATGAAACCAGTCTGGAAGAAATACAGGCGGCGGAGGGTCTGGATACTTATGGCTATCTCCAGCGGCTTGTGGTGCTGGGGGCTGAGCTGGAAGAGGCTGTGGATTATGGCCTGAAAGGAGTCCAGAAATATGAACAGGGACAACTGAAAATAACCGATATGGATAACTATATCAAGGAATATATAGAACAGGTAGAAGAGGTAGATGCCGGTTACCGCAGGCTGGTTGCCCCGGAAGGTTTAGAAAGTATAGATAAACAGTTTAACCTGGCCCTGGAGCATTTTAGGCAGTCAGTCAGTTACCTGTACCAATATCTGGATACCAGCCTGTTAAACATAAATAAAAAAATTGAATACCTCCAGGCAGCATTCCAGCAAATCCAGGAAGGTAAGCAGCAATTGGACCTGGCTTTGGAGAAAATAGACCAGTATGGGCAGTAATTTCAGTGTGGTTTAAATGACCGGACGGTTATCTGCAGTTGATAAAATACAGTTTTAAAAGTAATATATTAATAATTTTCGGCCCTGTAGGGCCCAGAAGATAACCGGTTAATACTTATAATTTATAATCAATAATATAGAGGATGATTATGGCTGAAAACCAGATAAGAGTTATTAATTTTGGAGAGGTATCCTGGCTTGATTCACAGGCAATTTATCATGCAGTTGCCCATTCTTTTAAACCTGATAGCCCTGATACCATTACTATTATGAGTCCAAAACAAACTTATGTCAGTATAGGGTATTTTCAGGAACTGGAAAAAGAGGTTGATCTGCCTTTCTGCAAAGAAAACCATATACCGGTTATAAGAAGGGAAGTGGGAGGGGGAGCTGTGCTTTTGGATTCTGATCAGCTGTTTTTCCACTATATTTTCAACAAGGATAAATTATCCAGGGATGTAGGCAAAATATATAAAAAATTTCTGGAGCCGGTAACCGGAGCCTATAGGCAGATGGGATTGGATGTATATCACCGCCCTATAAATGATCTGCATATAGATAATAAAAAAATTGGGGGCACCGGTGCGGTGGAGATTGGAAATTCAATGGTAGTGGTGGGAAGCTTCATGTTTGATTTTAATTATCAATTAATGCCCCGGATACTGAAGGTTCCCTCTGAAAAATTCAGGGATAAGATCTATCAGAACGTAAAAGACTATGTAACCAATATTGGCCAGGAGTGCAAAAATAGAAATATACCGCTGTTTGGCAAAGAGGAGATATTCAGGGTATTTTTAGAACAGGTCCAGAAAGAGTTTAATAGGACCGTAACTATGGAGGAAAAGCTGAATCCTGAGGAAGAACAGCAGCTTGAGCTGTTAAGAAAGATATTAACCGATGAAAGCTGGCTGAATAAAAAAGGGAAATTTCTGGATCGGAAAGTAAAAATAAATGCAGATGTTAATATTTATGAAGGCAACCATAAATGCAGCGGAGGGCTGATAAGGGTAACCTGCGCTACCAATAATGGATTTATTGATGATATAAATATATCCGGTGATTTTACCCTCATACCCTCTTCCGGGATTATCCATATTGAGAATTCACTAATCAGCTGCCCCCTGAACACGGAAACTGTGGAGCAAAAAATAAGCAGTGTTTACAGTAAATACGGGATAAGGTCTCCGGGACTGGAACCAGGAGATTTGGTGGAAGCTATAAAAACTGTGCTAAGCGACTGTTTTTAGCCTTTCTTAAATTTTAGGGCTGCTGAATTTATACAGTACCTTTTACCGGTAGGCTGCGGACCGTCTTCGAATAAATGTCCCAGGTGGCCTCCACAGTTAGAACAGAGGACTTCGGTTCTTTTCATATTATGGCCTATGTCTTCCCTGGTGGATATATTTTCTTCTATTGCATAATCATAGAAACTGGGCCAGCCGGTACCTGAATCATATTTCTGGCTGGAGTCAAAAAGCAGGGACCCGCAGCCGGCACAATAATACTTTCCCGGTTGCTTGTGGTTATAGTATTCATTTTTAAATGGCTGCTCGGTGCCTTTTTCCCTCAATATATGGTAAGCCTGAGGAGAAAGACACTGTTTCCATTGTTTATTATTTTGTTTTTCCATATTTCCTCCTTTCTGATATTATATCAAATCCTTCAGCTGGTCTACCAGCCGGGCAAAACTATCCAAAGCCAGGTTTACCGGTTCAGGTTTGGTCATATCTACCCCCAGTTTTTTTAATAAATTTATGGCATAATCGGATCCTCCTGAAGATAAGAATTCCGTGTATCTATCCAGGTAACCCTGTTCCTGTCTTATCTTCTGGGCAAGGGCGGAAGCTGCGCAGAACCCGGTAGCGTATTTGTATACATAGAAACTGTTGTAGAAGTGGGGAATCCTGGCCCATTCCATTTCTATGCCTTCATCAAGCGACAGCCCGGGCCCATAATATTTTTTATTCAGGTCAAAATATACATCGGATAGATTTTTCTGGGTAAGTGATTGCTGGTTTTGAGCCATATGGTGGATGGTTTTTTCAAATTCTGCAAACATGGTCTGCCTGAACACAGTGTTCCTGAATTGTTCCAGGTAATGATTGAGTATATATATTTTTTTCTCTCTGCTGTGGTTATTTTTAAGCAGGTATTCGGTTAGCATTATTTCATTTAATGTAGAGGCAATTTCTGCCAGAAATATGGAGTAGGAAGAATTGATATAGGGCTGGTTTTTATTGGAGAGGTAGCTGTGTACCGCATGGCCCAGCTCGTGGGCAATAGTAAACATGCTGTCCAGATTGTTCTGGTAATTGAGCAGGATAAAGGGGTGACAGTCATAGCAGCCCCAGGAATAGGCCCCGCTGGTTTTCCCCCTGGTTTCCACCACATCTATCCACCGGTTACCCATGGCCAGATTTATAATTTTTAGATAATCAGGCCCCATTGCTTTTAGACATTCTTTTATAATACTGGTGGCCTGCTGATAGGGGTAATCTGACTGGCTGTCTTCCACCAGAGGTACATACAGGTCATAGGAGTGCATTTTTTCTAATTTCAATGCCTGCTGTTTAACCGCAAGGTATTGCTGTAAGGCCGGTAAGTAGTTGTGGACTGATTCTATGAGGTTATCATAGACTGCCGAAGGTATATTGTCTTCAAACAGAGCAGCATCCAGTGAAGAACCATATTGTCTAATCCGGGCATAAAATAAATCCTTTTTAACCGAATAGGCAAGGGCGGCGGCTATGGTATTTTTCTGCTTGCTGTAGGTTCCGTACAGCTGGTTAAAGGCTTTTTTCCTTATTTTCCTGTCTCTGTTTTCCATAAATTTTGTAAAATTGCCTTTGGTTAATTCTATGGTATTTCCCTGCTGGTCTTCTATTCTGGGGAACTTAATATCAGCATCGTTTATCATGGAAAAAATATACCTGGGAGCCTGGGCTATCTCGCCGCTGAGGGCCAGTATTTCTTCTTCCCGGGAAGAAAGTACATGAGCTTTCTTTCTTAAAAGGTTGTTAAGAAAATGGGTGTAGTCTTTGAATCTGGTTTCATATAGGGCATTTTTCAGGAATGCTTCATCCAATGATAATATTTCCGGTATTAAGAATGATGCAGCTGCCTCAAATTGAATCAGCAGGTTTTGTGCCTGGTCCAGCATGGCCTGATACTGTGAGCAGCTGTTATCTTCATCCTTTTTTAAGTGGGCGTAGAAAAATACTTTTTCCACTGTTTTTGCGGTTTCTTCATAGGTGGAAACAGCCTCATAAAGTGTATCTGTAGATTCAGGCAGACGGTGTTTAAAACCGGCAACAACTTTTAATTTACTGCCGGCAGCAGACAGCTGGCTTTTCCATTGCCCGTAATCCTGAAAAAGGTCTTCCGGCTGCCACCTTAGGTGCCGGGGTACATCTTTTCTTTCCGGTATATTTCCAGTATCTGCCATATTTGTTCCTTCCTAAATTATTAATATTGGTTATTATATATAAATACCTTGATTTATTTAAATAAATTTGTGATTAATTAGCCCGTGCCGGTTTGAATTTTGTCATATTGGCCTGTATAATGAATTTGATTTTTAGCATGCCAAGAATACACCCTAAAGGAAGGATTTATTGGAGAGAAGAGGTAGAAAAGAATCAATTATCACCCTTATAATCATGATTATAATTGCGGCGGTAATTGTTAGCTGGATTTCTGGCTTGTGGAGCTGCGAGGCAGGAAGGAAAGATCTAACCGAAGAAGAGAGACTGAGCATAGCTGATTATGTAAACTCGGTATCAGTGCTGGTACAGCAATCCAACCAAATGGCTTTTAATTTCTTTATAACCCTGGATAAAATAAAGGGTATTTCCAGGGAAGAACTGGACAGTGAACTGCTGTCCATAATTGAAGAGAGCACAGTAATTGCTGAAAATTGTAATGAACTGAATCCGCCACAATCCTTTGAAGTGGCCCACGGGTACCTCAAGCTGGTATTTGATACCAGAAGGCAGGCCTGTGAAATCTTCAAACCTGCCCTGTTTAATGCCCTGCAGGATATAGATGTAGATATTTCCAGTTCCCAGATGACCAATGCCTTCCTTTATATGTTTATGAGTGATGAGATCTACAGATACTTTCAGGAAGAGCTGCAGGCTGCCGGAGAACAGATGGGAATAAATAATCTGACCATAATAGATTCTGTGGTTCTTCAGGATAAAAACCTTACAGATACCCAGAGTGTGGCCGAATTGATAGCTGACCTTAAAACAGTTACCAAGCTGCAGGAAAGGCGGGGAGTGGCGGTAGTAGAGCAGAGCGTAGAGTTTGATCCCAAGGTAATAAATGAACAGGGTGATTACCTTATTCTATCCAAAGGCACAGAAATAAGTGTAACCATCTTAATAGAGAATCAGGGTAATGTGGTGGAAAACGAGGTTAATGTGGTTATGACTTATCGGGCACAGGATAATCCGGCTGAAGAGAAGAGTTATACCATTAGAAGCATAAACCCTTCAGAACAGAAAGCGGTTACCCTTACTGGTTTCCCGGCTTACCCCGGCAGAAAATGCGATCTGGAGGTTACCGCAGGCCCGGTTCCGGGGGAAGCCCTGTTGACCAATAATAGCTCATCTTACAAATTTATGATGGAAAATTGATAAGGCTATAATAAGGGGGGTTTCCTAACCGGGAATTATTAGTTATAATACTCGACAGTTTTGAAATTTACAGTGATACTATATGGAAGAAAAACAAAGTAAGTCGTTTACGATACTGGTATTATCCGATGCTAAGTCTAAAGTTAGAAAACTTAGAATCTCCTTTAATTTTTTAAGGGGTTTGTATGTATGCGGGGTTATACTGCTGGCTGCTGCAGTGATACTGGTTTCAAACCTTTATATAACTCGCCAGAAACTTGATGAAAAAATAGCAGAAATAGAAAGAATCGAATATAAAATCAATTATAAAACGGTAGAACTGGATAATCTGGAACAAAAGACTTCCGAGATTGAAACCAAGACCAAGATACTGGAGAATTACTTAAAAGAGGTGGAAGAGCTGGACCGGGTGGTAAGGGATATAACCGGACAGGGTGGTTTTGAAAGCGAGGTTGCAGTTTATAATACAGAGTTAAATGCTGATGTTGACCTGGAAAACAATCCGGATGAAGTATTCTATTATGTGATGGACCAGGAACAGGAACTTGACGATATAGATGCCTTGCTGGATCAGCTGCTGCAGGTTGCACCGGGGCTCTCAGAAAAGCTTTCTGCCGATAAGGAAAATATTGAAGACTATATTTACCTTATGGAACATACTCCCTCCATCTGGCCTACATGGGGCAGGTTGACTTCATTATTTGGAGAAAGAAGATGGGGATATAATCATAAGGGCTTAGATATTGCCAACAGTACCGGCGTACCTGTTAATGCAACTGCCAGTGGGGTGGTTATTTATGCCGGCTACCACGGAGGATACGGCAAGAAGGTTATGGTCTATCATGGTTTTGATTATACCACCGTGTATGCTCATCTGAGCACAATCGATGTTGATGTGGGAGATGAGGTAAAGCAGGGCGACACCATAGGCCTTATGGGCAACACCGGCAACAGTACCGGGCCGCACCTGCATTACGAGGTACTGGTTGACGGCATACCTAAAAATCCCCAGGATTTTATGCCCTAGACTATTTACAATCTTTTTAAAACCCGGGCTTATATGGCTACAGTTTTAGAAGTAAGTAATTTAGTTAAGGGTTATGGAAAGCTTAAAGCAGTAGACGGAATAACTTTTAGCATCCAGGAAGGCCGGATATTTGGTTTATTGGGACCCAATGGTGTCGGTAAAACAACTACTGTGGAGATAATAGAAGGGTTGAGAAAGCCCGATATCGGAAAAATCAGTGTTTGCGGCATTGAGGTACAGGCAAACCCTGAAAAGATCAAACCCCTTACAGGAGTCCAGCTTCAAACTACCACCATATATGACAGTATAAAAGTGGGAGAAGCCATAGACCTGTTTGGCAGCTGCTATAGAAACAGTATCAACACCGAAAAAATCCTAAAAATAGTTTCCCTTAAGGATAAAGCCAGCTCCTATTATGTGACCCTTTCCGGCGGCCAGAAACAGAGGATAGCCAATGGCTCTGGTAAATGACCCCCGGATATTGTTTTTGGATGAGCCCACCACCGGCCTGGACCCCCAGGCCAGGAGGAACATATGGTCGGTAATAGAAGATTTGAAGCAGCAGGGTAAGACGGTAATACTGACCACTCATTATATGGAGGAAGCAGAACATCTCTGTGACACAGTGGGTATAATTGATTATGGGGAAATAATAGCTATGGATTCTCCTGCCAGCCTTATAAACAATACCGGCCTTGAATCCAGCATAGAGTTTAATTGCAGCCAGGATGCTTACCACAAGATTACATCGCAGCTTGAGGGGTAAGCAAATCTGAACGAAGGGGCAATAAGTCTATCCTATATACCCAGGACAGTACCAAGGCATTAAGTCAGCTGACTAATATCGCCCAGGCCAGTAACCTGAATCTTGAAAACATTCATACCCGGGGAGCCGCCTTGGAAGATGTCTTTTTACATTTAACCGGAAGAAAAATAAGGGAGAACTGATGCATATACTGGGCAGACAGATACTTCTGGAAATAAAATTATTTATAAGACGAAAAGAAGACCTGTCCTGGACTCTGGCTTTTCCCATGTTTTTTATGCTGCTTTACGGATTTGTGTACGGGGATACCTAGTGGAGTGATTATGGCATAAGGGCCATAGATTACATGATGCCGGGACTAATTGTTATGGTTTTAATGGTCTCCGGTATTATGGCTTCGGCCATCAGCTTTATTTCAGATCGGGAAAAGGGCATATATCATAGATTCTCGCTGACACTCTTAAAAAAATCTACATTGCTGGGAGCCCAGATTATACAGAAATACCTGGTTATGATTGTCCAGACTATTCTGCTGCTGATAGTGGGGGTATTTATGTTTGAGGCACAGATAAAAGGCAATTTTTTCCTGTTCTGGCTCTTATTTACCCCGGGTTCATTTTGCTTCTTAAGTATCGGGTTTTTTCTGGCCAGCTTCATCAAATCTTCCAAGGCAGCTACCCCTGCCTGCATGATAGTATTTTTTATGCTGATGTTTCTGAGAGGTCTATTTTTTCCGGCTTCCATTATGCCCGACTTCCTGGTAGCTTTTTCCAATTTTTTACCTTCCACCCACCTCAAAGATGCTTTAAGGATCACTATGGTTGAGGGCCAGGGAATATCCCGGGTGGTAAAAGAGATAGCAGTGGTGTCTGCCTGGCTGGTAGTAACCCTTGGTCTTTCGGTAAAATTCTTTAAGTGGGAATAACCGGTTTAAGATAGATTTGAGGGTAAATACACCCTTTATAATACCCATTTATTATTATATAATCTTTAAATCATTATTAGTGGAGCATAATCATGATTAAAATAGCCTATCTGGGACCCGAAGGGACCTTTACCGAGGAGGCGCTCAACCGGTACATGGAAAAAAGGGATGGAGTAGAAAAATTGCCCCTGCCCACGATTTCCGATGTGATAAAGTATGTAGATATGGGCCAGGCACAGGAAGGCCTGGTTCCTATAGAGAATTCAATTGAGGGTTCTGTAAATATTACCCTGGATGTACTTACCTTTGAAAGCGAATCCAAGATAGTCAGGGAGATAACCATACCGGTCAGGCACAGTTTAATTGCTAAAAAAGGCTATAAGCCGGAAGGGATAAAGAAAATAATATCCCACCCCCATGCTACTGCCCAGTGCAGAAATTATCTGCATACCTATTTCCCTGAAGTGGAAATTATTGCGGCCAACAGCACCGCCGAGGCGGTTAAAAAGCTTATAGAAACCAATAGCGATACCGCTGCTATCGGTACCGAGATTTCTGCCGGCCTCTATGATCTGGAGATAGTTGCCCGGGACATCGAAGACAATAAAGAAAACAGGACCAGGTTCGTATTTGTAGGAAATTTTGTCCCTACCAAAACCGGGGATGATAAGACTTCACTGGTTTGTTTCTTAAAAAAGGATAAACCGGGCAGCCTGTATAATATTTTAAAGGAGTTTGCCGAACGCAGTATTAACCTGAACCGGCTGGAGTCAAGGCCGGCCAAGAAAAACCTGGGGGATTATGTTTTTATGATAGATGTGGAAGGCCATATTCACGATAAACAGATATTTGATGCCATTGAGAGTTTAAGGAAGAAAGTTTACCTTATAAAGATACTGGGGTCTTACCCTGCTTGGAAAGAGGCAAAGGAGAAATAATTGATTGATATTGAGCTGTTGAGAAATAATCCGGATATGATAAGGGCAGAGATAAAAAAAAGGAATTTGAATATTGACCTGGATTCGGACATCCAGCTGGATGAAAAGAGGAGAGGATTAATATTTGAGGTAGAACAGCTGCGGGCCAAAAAGAATGAGGCTTCTAAAATTATACCCAGGCTGGATAAACAGGCAAGAACAGAAAAAATTTCTGAAATGAAACAGTTAAACCAGGAGCTGGAGGTACTGGAGGAAAAGTTAAAAAAGGTAGAAGAAGAGTTTTTTACCCATATGGCTGATTACCCCAATATATCACATGACAGTACCCCGGTGGGCAAAGACGAAAATGACAACGTGGCCCTGTATTACAGGGGGGATAAACCCCGGTTTGATTTTGAAATAAAAAACCATATAGAACTGGGAAGAAGCCTGGATTTACTTGATGATGAACGGGCCAGTAAGGTTTCAGGGTCAAGGTTTGTATACATGAAGAATGAAGCGGTATGGCTGGAGTTTGCTCTGGTACAGTACGTGCTGGGTATACTGGTAAAAAAAGGTTTTGTACCGGTTATACCTCCTACCATGGTAAAACAGGAAGCCATGTATGGAACCGGTTTTTTTCCTGCTGAAAAGACCCAGTATTACAAGGCCGAGCTGGATGATCTATATCTGGTGGGTACAGCCGAGGTGCCCCTATGTTCCTACCACAGTGATGAATTTATAGAACAGGATCTTTTACCTTTAAAATATGCCGGTTTTTCTACCTGCTACCGCAGGGAAGCTGGAGCTTATGGCAAGGATATGGGCGGCATGTTCAGGGTTCACCAGTTTGACAAGGTAGAGATGTTTATATTTTCTGACCCGGACCAATCCTGGGCGGAGTACGAAAAACTCAGGGATACCCTGGAAGAAATAATGGGGGGCCTGGGCTTTCACTACCGGATTATGAATATGTGTACCGGAGATATTGGCAACCCCAATGCTAAAAAATATGATCTTGAGGCCTGGCTTCCCGGACAGCAAAATTACAGGGAGCTTGCATCCTGCAGCCACGATACCGATTATCAGGCCCGCAGGCTTAATATAAAGTACAGGCAGGATGATTTAAAGGGGTATGTACATACCATGAACAGTACTGCCTGTGCCATAGGCAGGACGCTGATAGCTATTTATGAAAATTGCCAGACCAGGGAAGGCCATATAAAAATACCTTCAGTCCTGGTTCCCTTTATGAATGGAATAGAAGAAATAAAACCTAAAAAATAGGTTTTATTTATTCATAATTTGTGTGTATAATAGGTTGCCTGGAGGGGTGGCAGAGTCTGGTTGATTGCGACGGTCTTGAAAACCGTTGAGGGTTTTCCCTCCGGGGGTTCGAATCCCTCCCCCTCCGCCAGTACAGCCAATTCGAACTTTTATACTTATCATCTAGAAGAGCCGGAGTCTGGATCTTCGTATGTGCAATATAATATGGTTTGTGCACGGTTAATACAGAAGATATATGAAGTGGATCCATTATTGTGTCCCCATTGCGGGAAAAGATGAAAATAATAGCCTTTATTGAAGACTATGCCTATAAATTATAGTCGTGTTCAGTAATAGTATTGCTTGACATAAGTATCTATATAAACGATATTTCTATCATGATAAAGTCATTTAATTATAAAGAGACTGAAAAGATCTGGAATGGTGTTTTCTCTAAGGGATATCCAGAAAATATACAGGATCTCGCACGAAAGAAACTCAGGATGCTAAACAACTCTTAGTGGAGGAAAAGTAAAATGAAAAGACTAAGAAATATTCACCCTGGTGAGATTCTAAAAGAAGAATTTTTAGAACCACTAAATATCTCGGCTTACAGGCTTGCCAAGGAAACAAGTCTAGACCAGACACGTATCTCAGAGATAATCCACCAAAAAAGAAGGATTACTGCAGACACAGCTCTAAGACTGGCAAAGTTCTTTGGAAATACTCCACAATTCTGGCTGGGTCTTCAGAATGATTATGACATAGAAGAGGAAAAAATCCATAAAGAAGTTGAGCTAAGTAGAATAAAAAAGTTCCAGGTAGCCTGAGCATTACCGTGGCCTATTTGGGATATTTAATAGCTTGTCGCAAAATAATGGGCTTATTTGTATTTAATTCTCTGGCTATCTTTTCATAAGACATTCCTACGCCCGGAGTTGTTTTACTTTATTAGAAAGCTTTTTATATAAGAGAATCTGGATTACTGGTATTTTATTAATATGAGCTGATATCTCGGAAATGGTTCGAATAGGTTGCATCCGGGTCCGCCACTCTTTTTCGACCATATGATTTTCATAATCCAAACCAGCTGCAGCCCTTAAAATTTTGCATATTATATTATTTGACAAATATATAGGAAAAAGTTTAGAATTAAGTCTCTCTTTGTTTAGTAATATTTTGAGTAAGGGTAAGGTTTGTTTCTTTCTGTTTCCTCTTTCACAAAAATATTATCAAGCTTAGGGGAATAATATTACTGAAGGAGGTAAATATGCAAGGTAGCAAACTATATGTAGGGAATTTTAGCTACTCCACAACCAAGGAACAGTTAGAAGAGCTGTTTTCTGAATACGGTAGTGTAAATGAAATTACACTAATCGGAAATAAAGGTTTTGGGTTTGTTGAAATGTCTTCTACCGAAGAAGCAGAAAAGGCCAAAGAGGCTTTGGATGGTTCAGAGTTTAGCGGAAGAACCCTAAGGGTTGATGAAGCCAGACCAAAAACCAGCAGGCCTAATAGAGACTTTAAACGATATTAAAGTAGAAATATTGGCAAATAAAAATGGCTTACCCCAAATTTTTGGAGTAAGCCATTTTTATTATTAATAAGGATTTTTTAAAAGTACCCTCTCAAGTTCTTGCCTGCGCTTGATTTTTTCAGCTTTCCCAGTGTTTTAAACTCTATCTGCCGTATTCTCTCTCTGGTTACATTAAACTCTCTGCCTACTTCTTCCAGAGTTCTGGGATGTCCATCATGTAGGCCAAATCTTAATTCTAGAATCTTTCTTTCTCTATCGTTTAGGGTAGAGAGTACCTCGTTTAGCTGCTGCTGCAGCATAAAATAGGATGCGGCATCCGCAGGTTTTTTGGCTTCAGTGTCTTCTATAAAATCTTCCAGGCTGGTATCTCCTTCATCTCCGATAGGGGTTTCCAGAGAGATGGGCTGCTGGCTTATCTTTATTATTTCCCTTATTTTATCCGGGGTAAATTCAGTTGAGTCTGATATCTCTTCAACCGTTGGGTCCCTACCCAGTTTCTGGATGAGTTTTCTCTGGGTCCTGATTACTTTATTTATGTTCTCTACCATATGCACGGGCACCCTTATAGTTCTGGCCTGGTCGGATATGGCCCTGGTGATTCCCTGTCTTATCCACCAGGTGGCATAGGTGGAAAATTTGTAACCTTTTCGGTAGTCAAACTTTTCTACCGCCCTCATAAGGCCCAGGTTTCCTTCCTGTATAAGGTCTAGGAACAGCAAACCCCTGCCTGAATATTTCTTGGCGATACTTACTACCAGCCTCAGATTGGCTTTAATGAGAGCCTGCCTTGCTGCCAGGTCGCCAGCTTCTATCTTTTTTGCCAGCTGGGTTTCTTCTACGGCTGACAGAAGCCTGGTCCGGCCTATTTCCTTTAAGTACATCTGTACCGGATCCTTGGATGAAAATTTTAAGGAAGTTTCACCGGTTTTCTTTACTGCCACCTTTTTTTTGGGAGCATTATCTGATGAGGGTTTTCCCTCTATGTCTATATTCAGCTTATCTATGGCTTTGATTATGTTATTGGCCTGATCTTCTGAAAGCTCCAGTTCTGATATGGTATGTTTGATGTCCTGAAATTGAAGAGATCCTGTCTCTTTTCCTTTCTGTATAAGTTGTTTTATCTGTTTTAATTTAAGTTCCGTTTCTACTTTGATCACCTACATCTAATATTGATATTATCAAAAAATACCTTAAATTATCCCTTCAAAGTTTAATTAATTATTAACTAAGAGGGGATGATTCAAGCTTACAAATAACAGCTAAATCTGTTTATTAAGTTAGCTAGATTTAATATGTTAATTTTTACTTATTATAGCATACTCGGCAAACATTATAAATCGATTCAATTATAGCGGAGAGGATATACTAATTTAAGCATAATCACAATTTATAGAAGAATTTTGTTATTTCTACCACAGGCTGAGGTAATATGCTTGTTGAAATAAGGTGTTAATACCTGCTGGCAAGAAATGGGGTGCAGAAATAGGCCAAACCCTTATAATGATACCGCTGATGACGATTTTAGTTAATTGATTTTACTGCCTATTTTTGTTATAAATTAACCAGCTTAAGGGGGCGCCTGTAGCTCAACTGGATAGAGCAGTGGACTACGAATCCATCGGTTGGGGGTTCGAATCCTCTCAGGCGCGCCATTTTATACAAAAGCATTATTGGAGGGGGTAAGGATTTATGAAAAATTTTGAATTTAATATGCCAACCAAAGTAATATTTGGAAAGGATACCGAAAAAAATATAGGTCCGGAGATAAAGAAGTATACTGACAAGGTTCTGTTTCATTATGGCGGCGGAAGCATAAAGGCAAATGGTTTGTATGACAAGGTTCTAAAATCTTTAAGGCAGAATGATATTGAATTTGTGGAATTGGCAGGTGTAAAACCCAATCCCCGGCTTAGCCTGGTAAAAGAAGGAATAAAGCTCTGCAGGGAGAATAATATAGAATTTATACTGGGTGTCGGCGGAGGTTCAGTTTTGGATTCTGCCAAGGCTATAGCCATAGGGGTACCGTACCAGGGGGATGTATGGGATTTTTATACTGACAAAGCTACTATAGAAGAGGCTTTGCCGGTAGGCGCCGTGCTTACCATACCAGCAGCCGGGAGCGAAGCCAGTAATGGTTCAGTTATAACTGATGACAGTACTGATTATAAAAGGCCGGCGGAAAGTGAGTTGATCCGGCCCAGATTTGCTGTTATGAATCCGGAAGTTACTTTTACCCTGCCTCCCTATCAGACTGTGTGCGGAGCTTCCGATATAATGGCCCATGTTTTTGAAAGGTATTTTACCAGGGTAAAAAATGTGGATCTAACCGACAGGTTATGTGAATCAGTTTTAAAAACCATGATTAAATATACTCCCCAGGTCCTGGAAGAGCCTGAAAATTACGATGCCCGGGCAGAGATTATGTGGACGGGCACCGTAGCCCATAATGACCTGCTGACTACCGGCAGACAGGGGGACTGGGGCAGCCATATGATAGAGCATGAGCTCAGCGCCATATATGATATTGCCCATGGTGCAGGATTATCCATAGTTTTTCCGGCATGGATGAAGTATGTATTTAAGACTGATGTGGAGAGGTTTGTACAGTTTGCCGCCAGGGTCTGGAATGTTGAACCTGACCTGTTTGACATGCAGTCAACAGCCCTGGAGGGAATAAGCAGGCTGGAGCAGTTCTATAAAAAAATTAACCTACCTACCAGGTTAAGTGATATAAATATCGGTGATGACAGGTTTGAAGAGATGGCAGATAAGGCTGTGGAATTCGGTAACCTGGGCAGTTTTGTTGAGCTCAAAAAAGAGGATGTCTTAAGCATATTAAAACTGGCCAAATAGGGGTTGGACATGGGGATATATTCTTACAGCATATCGGGAAAAAAAGTAATAATAAAGATAAGAAGAAGGATCTGTGAGACTCCGGAGGAATTGCTGGAAAGTGAATTGTTTGTAGAGATAGTTAACCGGTGCATAAATCACCTCAAAAGGCATAATTCACCATTGCTGGCAATTTTTAAGGATAAAAAAATAGATGAAGGAATGGCCGAAAGCCTTGCCGGCGCCCTTAAACTGCTGGCGGGGCTTCCGGCCAGCCTGCTGCTGGAAATGGACCGGAAGTATTCAATTTTTATACAGGACCCAAAGCTGCTTTATGATTTTGTCGAATACCTTTATAATTACTGGAGGAATTTTGAAAGGTTCATAATTTGCACCTCTGATATAGAAGCTCTGGACAAGAGGCCTTACCGTACATTTAACCAGACTGTGGAAAAGTTAACCCATTTAATCAGGGGTACCTACCGGGATCTTCAGGAAAATATTAGTGGAAAGCACCCCAGGGTATACCGGCAGGTAAGGGCCGGTTCGGAAGTGGCAGCAATTGCCCAGCCCAAGGATATTGGATTGCCCGGAGGCTTATATCAAAAACTGGAGGGGATACCGGTTATAAGGCAGGCTCTTATATACCTGCCACTGGTTTTAAATCCTCCCATGAACAAAAGGACCGGCAGCTTTCAAAAAATAGAAACCAACCCACTGCAAAACATAGAAATAAACCAAGATGAATGGATAGTATATCCGGCCAGGGTAGGGCCGCTTAATATCCATATATTTATTCACCGCAATTTTTTAGAGCTGGGGTTCTCCCTGGCCAATCTTTTTGAATTAATTGATGACCACAAGCTTAACCAGAAACCGGATGCAGTTTACCTGTTTGGGGTAGATGAACAGCAGATAAGCGGTCTGGCTGAATTTCCTACCGTATTTTATGATGATAAGGATAACCATATTATGGTAGCTGCTGTTCCCAACAGTGACCGGTTTGGGTATTTTGGCTACCTTAAGAAAATGGTTCTTACTCTGCATAATATAATCATGATGAAAAAGGGGAGATGGCCCTTCCACGGAGCGCTGGTAAACATCATGTTAAATGATGGCAGCAGTGCCACCATTTTATTGGTGGGAGACTCGGGGGCAGGCAAGTCGGAAACCCTGGAGGCCCTGAGAATTCTGGGTGATGAGCATATCAGGGAAATGACTATTATAGCTGATGATATGGGTTCGGTAGAGCTCTCACCTGAGGGAATTCTGGGTTATGGAACAGAGATAGGCGCTTTTCTGAGGCTGGATGACCTGCAGCCGGGATATGCTTTCGGACAGATAGACCGGGCTATTATTATGAGTCCCAGTATGACCAATGCCCGGATTGTGCTTCCGGTTACCAGCATAGATACGGTGCTTAAAGGGTGGAATATTGACCTGATACTGTATGCCAACAATTATGAGAATGTAGATGCCGATCACCCGGTAATAGAGATAAACGACAATTATCTTGATGCCCTGAGGATATTCAGGGAAGGTACGGTAATGAGCAAGGGCACCACTACTTCTACCGGCCTGACCCATTCCTATTTTGCCAATATATTTGGTCCCCAACAGTATAAAAAACTGCATCAGGAAATAGCTGAGAAATATTTTAAGTCTTTCTACCAAAAATCGATAAGGGTTGGCCAGATAAGGACCAGGCTGGGAATAGAAGGCCTGGAGACAGAAGGCCCCAGAGCGGCTGCTACCAGGCTGCTGGAAATTATTTCTGAATAATCTAGAGACGGGGTAAGACTTTCAGGCTGCGCAGCCGGTTTATGGCCGCGCCAACTTCATATTTTCTGGGCAGGGCGTAGCTTCCTGGATGCTGGCTGCCGTATGGGGATATTACCCTTAAGCCCTTTTCTTTAATATCTGTATAAACAAGGCTCAGGCATTGGTTCAGGGTATTTTTGCCGTTAATGTAGTTATTTTTAAGGGCATAATAGAGTATATCCGATATGGCATTAACCTGGCTGGGATCAACAATCTGTTCGATAGCTGAAAGGTCAATGTTTTCAAAGCCAAAGGTTATCTGATTAAGTCCCCTTGATTTTATCTTTCTTTTTCTGCCTTTATAGGGGTTTATGCTCTCAGGTTTGGGAATCCTTTCGGTGACCGGTCCAAAACCGGGGGGAGCTTCTTTTTTTCTTTTATCTTTTTTCTGGCTTATGATGTCTTTGGCTTTTGAGGTTACCAGGCGGGGGATATAGGAGTCCATAAGTATTATATGGTCTGCCACTTCAAAATAATCGCCCGCTCCCCCCATAACCATTATGGTAGAAGTTCCATAATCTTGCCGCATGTTCTGTACCTGGTCTATAAACGGAGTGATGGGTTCTTTATCCTTGGAAACTATTTTCTGCATTACTTCATCCCTTATAAGGAAGTTGGTGGCCGAGGTATCTTCATCCAGCAGCAGCATTCCGGTTTCCAGTTCCAGTGCTTCTATTATATTTGCTGCCTGGGAGGTGCTTCCGCTGGCATTGGCTGTACTAAATTTTTGGGTATTTTTACCAAAGGGCAGGTTGTTTATAAAGGGAGAAATATTTACTTTCTGTACATTTCTGCCTTCTTCTGCTCTTATCTTTACTGCGCTGCCTATGGTTACTGTATACTCCCTGCCATCGCCGGGAATATGATTATAGACTCCTTCTTCTATGCTGGAAAGAAGGGTGGTTTTGCCATGAAAACCGCCGCCTATTATAAGGGTTATTCCCGCAGGCAGACCCATTCCCTTTATTTTCCCGGCATGGGGAGCAGTCATAGTGGTTTCCAGCTGGGGAGGGGATTTAAAAGGTACTGCTTCCGAGGGCGGAAGGGGCCGGTCCGATATTCCGCTTCTCCGGGGAAGAATTGAATCATTAGCGATAAATGCTACCAGGTTATGGGAAGAAAGCTGCTCTCTCAGGTAGTCCTGGTCTTCATTTACCTGTACAAATTTTAAGGCTTGCTGTTTATCTATTTCGGAGTAAAACATGGAGCTGGAAACTGCCTGCGGCACTATGGAGGTTAGCAGGGTTATACATTCTGAACCCAGTATCCTTCTGCCTCTTGCCGGCAGGCCTGCATAGAAACAGACTTCTATAAAATCCTGGTTCAGATAACATGAAGTTCTTTCCAAAATTTGCTGCCTGCCGCAATCTATATTAAGCAGGCCAGATTTTCCGCTGCCCATCCTCTTGTTTGACCTGGATTTTATAGCCCGGTTGAAAACCCGGGTAATAAAATCCTGCAGGGCTATCCTTCTGGATTTATTGGAAAAAAGGTCTGGGTCAAACTTTGCTTTTGGCAGGTAAACCCTGGCCCTCAGTTTGGAAGGGGCCGCAAAGGGGTCTCCCTGCACATGGTCTATATACAGGGTGAAGTTATCAAAATTATAGCTTCCCTTTAATTGCTTATAGGCTTTGTAGCCCCGGTGGTCTATTCTGTTGATTATTGTTTTTAAATTCTGCATGCCTGCCTTTTTAGCTGATTGGTAATGATTTAATAATACTTTAATCCTTGAGTATTTGCCTTTTTATTTTAATGGCTATAGCCGGCTATCTCAAGGAATATAATTTTTAAATTTCTATTTTTAAATATAGCTTAAATATATTACAATAGCTTGCGGATAGGCTGATGATTTTTTTGATGATTGTTGTTATTATATACAATACTTGCTCAGGAGGAGTGCGTGAGTGGCTGAAACGGGCCGCCTGCTAAGCGGTTAGGTGGGTATTAAGCCCGCCTCGAGGGTTCGAATCCCTCCTCCTCCGCCATATTTAGAAGTTAATATAGATTAAATGCTAATTCACGACAAACCCAGTAATACTGGGTTTTTCGCATTTCAGAAGCAAAACCGCCACCATCTTGATGGCAGATTTCATTGCGTAACATGGCGTGCTGCTCATCCCTGTAAGAAGGATTAGTGAAAAGATGCATCCATTTTTGAGTTTGTTGTGCAATAACTTGTATATATAAATAGCCATAGTATATTGATTGATATATTACCTTGACAATCATAGTAGTGTAATATACAATTTTTTACGAGGTGATGATATGAGCGAGAACAAAATCACAGCTGACCTGCTACGTGGCCATACAGATACTATGATATTAAGGCTTTTATCCGAAGCTGACCGATACGGTTACGAAATTGTCAAGCTGATAGCCGAGCGCTCGGGCGGTGAGTATGAGTTAAAAGAAGCTACGATGTACTCCAGCGTACGACGGCTTGAGGCGGACGGGGATATCGAGTGGTATTGGGGCGATGAATCTCAGGGCGGACGGCGTAAGTATTTTGAGATCACTGAAAAAGGTAAAACCACTTACGCCAGGAACAAAAACAATTGGGAGTATGCAAAACGCGTACTTGATAACTTATTGTAAGGAGATGGATAATATGAACGAAAAATTAAACCGGTATTTGAACGGCGTTTTTGCGCCTTATGATGGAGTAAAAAGCGTCGCTGAACTTAAGGCCGACCTGCTATCCGATTTGCAGGAACGGTTCCGTGAACTCAAAGATGAGGGAAAAGATGATGAAACAGCCTTTGAGATGACCATTGACAGCATTGGCGACATCGAACAAACGGTACAGGAGGTCGCCAATGTCTCTCGCTCACTGGAACGGCAGGTACTGACAAACTTAAGCGCGAGCAACCTGCCAAAGAGCGACTTTGCAGGAGTTACCGCACATAAAGGAAAATTTGAATCGAGTGCGTTACGCGGCTCCGACTTTACAGGCGCGGATTTGACCGGCAGCTCGTTTGCAGGCAGTGATGTGCGCGAAGCCAATTTTGACGGGGCAAATCTGACAGACTGCAACTTGTCTGCTATTGACCTTACGGGAGCGAGCTTCCATCAATCAATCCTTGTGCGTACCAATTTCAGCAAGTCGGGATTGGCAGGAGTAAAATTTATAGGTACAAAACTGACAGACGTTAACCTGACCATGACCGATCTCAGAAAAACAACCTTTAAAAGCTGTATCTTTGAAGGAGTGGACTTCAAGTCCTCTGATCTGCGGGGGTTGCGCCTGGACGGACTGAATTTTATTGGTGTAAAGTTTGACCAGGCGGCGCTGAACGAAGTTACGTTTAAGGGTGCGACACTTAAAAATGTATCCTTCCATCCGGCGTATACCTTCTCTAATAAATACTACCGTGCTATTAAAACCATTTGCTTTGACAGCTCGATGATGGATAAGCTGACTTACGCCGTACTCAAAGGAATGGATGCCAATTTATCAAAAGTTACTGTTATATAAGAAATTAAGAATATGGAAAACAAAGCAATTCAAGTGAAGGGACTGCAAAAGTCCTATAAGCAACTTCATGTTCTAAGGGATGTGGGTTTTGAAGTAGAAAAGGGTAGTGTTTTCGCACTGCTCGGCTCCAACGGTGCGGGAAAAACAACGATTGTCAAAATTCTCACCACTCTGCTCAAACCAGACGCAGGAAAGGCTGTCGTAAACGGATTCGATGTCATAACAAAGGCCATTAATGTGCGGAAGTCAATCAGTCTGACCGGGCAATTTACCGCTGTGGATGAGATTTTAACCGGACGGGAGAATCTGATTATGATTGCGAAACTGCGGCACCTGAGAAATCCGTGCCTGGCAGCGGATGATTTGCTTAAACGCTTCGGTTTGGCCGACGCTGCCGACCGTAAGGTATCCACTTATTCGGGGGGCATGGGGCGCAAGCTAGACATTGCCATGAGCCTTATAGGAAAACCACAGCTCATTTTCCTCGATGAACCGACCACCGGACTTGACCCTGAGGCGCGCATTGAGGTTTGGAAGATTGTCAAAGAGCTTACCGACAGTGGCACTACGGTATTCCTGACAACGCAGTATTTGGAGGAGGCCGAGCAACTTGCCGAACGGATTGCCATTCTGCACGAAGGCAGAATTATCGCCAATGGCACGCTCGCGGAACTGAAAAAGATGTTCCCGCCAGCAAAGTTGGAGTATGTGGAAAAACAGCCGAATTTAGAGGAGATATTTCTCTCCATCATTGGCAAAAGGGAGGAAAAGTAAATGGAAGCTACAAAGAAACACTTCCTCAGCGATATGAGCGTTATGCTGGGACGCTCCATGCGCCATATTATTCGCAGCATGGACACCATCATCACGGTCACCATTATGCCGATTGCGTTTATGCTGCTGTTTGTCTATGTTTTCGGGGGTGCCATTCAAACTGGCACAGACAACTATGTGAATTACCTGTTGCCCGGTATCTTGCTGATTGCTATTGCGAGCGGCATATCCTATACGGGCTACCGCCTGTTTATCGATGTACAGCGGGGCATAATTGAGCGTTTTAACTCCATGCCGATCGCACGTTCGACAGTGCTGTGGGGGCATGTGCTGACTTCACTGATATCCAACGCAATTTCAGTTATTGTCATCATTCTCGTAGCTTTGATTATGGGCTTTCGCTCGTCAGCGGGGGTACTGTCATGGCTTGCTGTGGCCGGTATGCTCGCGCTTTTTACACTGGCCTTGACATGGATTGCGGTGATTGCAGGATTGTCCGCAAAATCTGCGGACGGTGTAAGCGCCTTTTCCTATCCGGTTATTTTCCTGCCGTTTATCAGCTCAGCGTTTGTTCCAACTGAAACCATGCCTCTGGTTGTTCGTATCTTTGCCGAAAATCAACCAGTGACTTCGATAGTAGAAGCCATCCGCGCACTATTGTCAGGCCAGCCTGTCGGCAATAACATTTGGATTGCACTGGCATGGTGCCTTGGTATTCTTGTAGTTGCATATTTGTTCGCAATTCGGACATACAAACGTAAAGTATCATGAGACATTATGTGATACTAATACTGAAATGGCGGCGTGGATAGTTATAGACGGTCGTTCCTATGGAGAATAGGACAAGCAAGAAGCGGAGCGATGATCATCAAACTATCCAAACATAATACCGCCAGCCGGTTAAAAGAGCTGCAGCAATAAAAGAGCTGGCTAACGGTTGAAAATAATAAATAATCCATTATAATTTGACCTTGATAAAAAAAGGAGGTAAAGATGACAGCAACAAAAACCAAACTTATCACTACCATAATAATTATAGCCATTACCTCTGGTTTACTCATGCTTGCAGGGTGTTTTCTACCTACAGGATCTACTACAGATGGTCAGGTCCCCGAACAGGCTGAGCCAGCGGAACAGGAGGTTGAACCGCAAACAGAGCCAGAGCAGGAACAGGAAGAGGAAAAGCAGCCTGCAAATCAGGAACCTGCAGAATCCCAGCCACAACCGGAAGGCCCATCAATGTTTGCTTCGGCTATACTTAAAAGTTATGATAAGGCCAATAAAACCCTGTATGTAGAGCAGCTTATAAATGAGCCCAACCAGCAGGAAATAGGGGAGAAGATTACCCATTCTTCGGACTGCCAGGCTGTACTGAGCATACTGGTAAGAAATGACAGCGAATCGGAGCATACTACAAACATGGATATAGAAAGTATACCCACCGGCCAGGAAGTGGGGCTGGTTATAGAAGATGGCCTAGTGCAGGAGATAATATACCAGCTGGCTATGGATACCGGACAACAGGCTTCAATAAGAGAGATGGACCCTCAGACAGAGTTTTTTGCCAATGCCATATTAAAAGGTGTAACCGATGGCAAAAACCTGGTGGTAGAACAGCTTATAAATGAGCCCAACCAGCAGGAGATAGGGGAGCAGGTCTCTGTAACTGAAAACTTCCAGGCTTATTTTTCGATTGTAATAAGGTCTGGTGGCCAGGGAAAAGAGTATATAAATGCCCTGGATTTATCCCGGATTCCCAGAAAACAGGAGATAGGATTAATAATGAACCAGGATAATCAGGCAGTAGCTGCTATCTATTCAATTATGCTGGAGCAGTAGCAGTTGTTTAGGGTTTAAAGAGGCATAAATTATGAGAAGTAAAATATTTTCGGTCTTAATATTTATCCTGCTTCTGGCTTTGCTCAGCGGGTGCGGAGTAGAATCAGCAGAGGAAGAAATTGATTTTGAGACATTAGCCCGGGGCTACAACAGCAGTGCTGAAGATAAGAACTACTATGTAGTTGCCGACCAGCAAAACTTTGCGCAGATTAGTGAAAAAATTGATCAGCAGCAAATAGATACTGTTAATTTTGGCCAGGAGATGGTCATTGCTGTTTTTCAGGGCCGGCAATCCACCGGAGGGTATGAGATAGAAGTGGAGAAAGTGGTTCGCACAACAGAAAACCTTAAAGTGTACATAAATGAAACCGTACCTGACCCTTCGGATATGGTTACCCAGGCTTTGACCTCTCCCTATCATTTGATCAAGCTTCCCAAAGTGGATTTGCAGGCGGAATTCATAGACTGATAAATTTTACCAATTTGTATTTCGCCCTTATTTTTAACATAATTAATACCAGGGAATGGCTAGGTGTCAGCCCTGGTATTAATTTATTGATAACCGGATGTAATGGGCAAGAAAAAACCTGAAAAATTTGTATTTATGGACAGCATAGTACTGGTCAGCCCCACCGGGCAGAGAGCCCAGAACTTAAGGGAATTTTTAAATATACTGGAAGGCTCTGCCGATAAGGTAATCTTTCACCACCTGTACCAGTCCCATATAAAGTATGCCTATACCTTTA
>JAIOXO010000005.1 GCA_022396035.1 Actinomycetes bacterium
AAAACCTCCGCTATAGGTGAGCAAGACACAGTACTGGATGTTGCTTGCGGCCCGGGCATCCTGGCTCTGGCTATAGCAGAACAGGCCAAACAGGTTACAGGAATTGACAAGGTGCCCGACATGATAAAAAGGGCAAAACAGCTGCAGCAGGGAAAAAACATAAAAAATGTTTCATGGGAGATTGGAGACATATATACACTACCCTACCAGGACAACTCCTTTGAGGTGGTAATAACCAGGTACTCCTTCCACCACCTGCTTCACCCCTTTAAAGCCCTGATGGAGATGAAAAGGGTATGCAAACCGGACGGCACAGTAACCATAGTTGACGTAGCCCCTTTACCGGAAAGCCAGAAAGGCTATAACCGGGTAGAAAAACTTCGAGACCCTTCTACCACTAAAGCCCTTACCCCCCGGCAATTCTTGGATTTAGCCCAAAAATCAGGATTGAAGAACATAGAAAACAAATACTATAAACTCCCCAGAGAACTGGAAGATCAGTTAGCCAATTCTTTTCCCAATAAAGGAGATGACCAAAAAATAAGGGAATTGATAAAAGAAGACCTGGGTACCAATCATACCGGGTTTTCCCCCTATGAAAAAGATGGCTTAATATACATGAATTATCCTCAAATAATCATGGTTTGCCGTAAAACATAATCATACCTTACAGCCATTTTACTTCATCAGGGATAAACCGGCTAAATATTTTAATTATATCCTGT
This sequence comes from Actinomycetes bacterium, assembly GCA_022396035.1. Classification (NCBI taxonomy): domain Bacteria; kingdom Bacillati; phylum Actinomycetota; class Actinomycetes; species Actinomycetes bacterium. The sequence continues at coordinate 726 of JAIOXO010000005.1, forward strand.
TTAGAAGAGGAATCAGATTTTTATCTATCGATTCTTCTTCGGTCCCAATCTCGGCCTTAAACAAGTGCCAGTATTCGGTATGCTCAACATAATCCTCCCCGGCTACTGATTCATAGCTTCCCAGAGTTTCCATCTCCAAAATATCAGAGTCGGTATAAAACTCATTGTTTACTCCAAAATCAGGATACATATTATCAGGTCTGTAATCATACTTTTTAACAAATACCTGTTTCCCCAATACATAGGCCATCCACCCCAGGGTGTTTAATACTCCTAGTTTTTGCTTGGTTCTTTTCTGGGGATCCTGTTTCAATTGTATATATTTTTTCCCCCACAACCATCTTGAATCGGACATATCGGTATAACCCCATAAGGCAATGGGCCTTACCGGGGTCAGCCTTTCTTCCCAATCCACAAAAGGTTCCTGGGGAATTATGGCCCTGCCTCCTGTATTCATAACCGTAATACTCCAGGGGGCAAATCTTATGTCCCATAAATTATGGTTGGTTATCCGGTGAACTACTCTTACCTGGTTTTGGCCCAAAAAGGTTATTTCCATTTGCTTTTGCATTCCGGTGGTAGGTTCGGTATTCTGGATAAGCCTTACCTTTTGATTTTCAATCTCATAATCAACTGTTTCATTGTCTGGATAGTAGGTACGGGGCTTGGCCTCCGGGCTGTGCCAGAGCCGGTGTCCGCCGTAACTTCTCCATTGCTGTCCTCCGGTTTTGCCCTGCTCCTGTTTAAACTCCTTGAACATGTTCTGGTTACCCCTTAAACTAAACCATACTATTCTGGGGCCGACATCGGTGGTACATATCAGTTCAATTTCTTTATTTTCCATTTTTATACAGTTCTGCCATTCCCCATAACTATATTTTTCTTCTATATTCATCATATCTCCTTGATTTTTTTGTTGTTGAATATATATTATCAACATTTATGGTAATTTTTTAGCAAAATATTTACCCAACCTTTCTTTTAAAAAATTTTGACAAATCTTTTGTTATAAAATAGCATTTTATTCTATAAAGACTCTCGAATTTTTAAATTCCGGTCTGCAAAAGGGTAAACCCTTTTTTTAAAATATATATATTTTTAAATATTATTATGAGATACTTATTACATGCTTACCGGATCAAGGGGTGATGCCATGAAAATAATGGTTTTTGACAAGAGTGCAAAAAAAATAATGCAGGATCTTAAGCTTGAAGAGGTTGCCCCTTACATAAATAACCAGCAATATCTTATCTGGGTAGACATAGAAAACCCCAGCCGGGAAATAATGCAGTTTTTGCTGGATGACTTTAAGTTCCACCCCCTGGATATTGAGGACTGCCTGTCAGTAATAGAAAGACCCAAGCTTGATGAATATGACGATTACATGTTTCTGGTTATGCATATACCATTTTTTATAAAGCAGACCCGCAAACTGGTTCCCTTTACCGTAAATATATTTATAGGAAGAAATTACTTAGTGACCGTCCATCAGGGATTATGCAAGCCCATCCAGAATACCTGGGCCAATATAGTAGAAAAGCATTCTACCCTGACTGTGGGCTCCGGCTACCTGCTTCACCGGATAATAGATGCCTTAATTGATTACAGCTTTCCCATACTCAATAAAATTTACAGGAATATTCAGAATGTAGAAGATGAGATATTTAAAAAAGTTAGCAATAAGAATGTTAGGGACATACTAAGGATAAGAACCAATATTCTCACCTTCCGCAACATTATTTTTCCTCAGAGGAAACTGCTTAAAACTTTAGAGATAAAAGACATGGAGTTTTTAATCGATGAGCTTGAAGTTTACTTCAGTGACCTGGTAGACCACATTGAAAAAATATGGGATACCCTAGAAAATTACAAAGAACTTATAGAAGGCATACATGAGGCTCACCAGTCGCTTCTTTCCAACAAGATTAATGACATCATGCGTATCTTAACCATTTTTTCAGTGGTTATTTTACCTCTTACCTTTATTACCGGCCTCTATGGCATGAATGTAAGCCTGCCTCTGGAAAATAATGCCTTTGCTTTTATTATAATTATATCCTTCCTGGCATTATTGGCCCTGGGCATGTTTATGTATTTTAAACATAAGGAATGGCTCTAAGCTTCTCCCCCTATGGCATCCTTAAAAAATACGGAAAAGCGGTGATGGGTAAATTCCGGCAGATAGGTATCCAGCAACAATTTCAATTCAAATTTTTGTCTGGCCCGGGGGCCAAGGCTTGTCCGGGGTAAATAACATTTTTTTACAAAAACTACTTTGTCCATCTGATTATAGAAGGTGCAGAGCAATAGCAGATCTTTCACCTCGGCCTGACCCAGATTAATAAGCTGCCCCTCTATTATCAAATAATCTCCCTGATAATAATATTTTTCCTGCTGCAGCACCGGATTACCCTTAAACTGGCTGTGGTAATCCTGGTAGTTAACCCCCGCCTTCACCCGGGCTATGTCTATGTATTTATCTTTCTGGTCTACATACAGGCAAAACGGGAGGGAATTGCCCGGCAACAGGTATTTTACCTGCCCGGGATACTCTGTTGAAAACAGTAACTTCTGTTGGTTATCAAAGAAATCCAGAGTAATAGCTATGTTAGATTTTACTAATGCTGATGTATTCTGTACCTCTCCCAGTACTGTAAGGGTTCCATACATATCCAGATATAGATTAAGATTTTTTATCTCCAGGCCAATAGCAGTGGTTTTGTCCAGGATAATACTGTGGTAATCAAAATAGTGCAGGGCAGAGGGATTGCTGATATCTGGAACAGCTGGTCCTTGCTGCCTAACTTCCTGGCCCTGACTGCAGGAAGCTAAGACCACAACAGACATGATTAAAAATGCTGCCAGTATATATCTAGCATTGGTCATATTCGTCTACATGGTATTCTTCATCAATTATCCGGTTCTCTTCGTCAAGGGTTACTACCTTGGGTTTGAAATCCCCGGCTTTCTGGCAATCAATAGAAGCAAAGGACATAATTATTATCCGGTCACCTTTAATTATCCTGCGGGCAGCTGCGCCATTAGAACATATTTCTCTGCTGCCTTTTTTACCTTCAATAACGTAGGTCTCCAGCCTTTGTCCACTGTCCAGGCTCACCACCAGTACTTTTTCATAGGCAACCAGGTTGGCATGGTCCATTAGCTCCCTGTCAATAGTGATGCTCCCCGTATAATGTATGTTGGCATCAGTTACTTTGGCCCGGTGTATTTTGCTTTTTAATATATTTATATTCAATTTTTACCCTTTACTATTATATTATCTATCAGCCTGGTTTTGCCCATCCATATGGCTGCAGCGATAAGTATATCATTTTTTGTGCCAGTATCCAGAGCAGGCTCTAAGGTTTCTGAATCTCTTAAATCAAAGTAATCAATCTTTTCCACAGACTCATTATCCCTAAGCATTTGTATGGCCCTTTCCCGGGCCGCCTCCAGATCCCGGTTTTGTTTAACTATTTTCTTTGCTTCCCTTAAGCTCTTATACAGTAAGGGAGCATTTGACCTCTGCTGCCGGTCCAGATATACATTCCTTGAGCTTATTGCCAGCCCATCTTCTTCCCTCTCTGTTTTTCCGGCAATAATTTCTATATCCAGATTGAGGTCACTTACCATTCTCTTTATAATTATCAACTGCTGGTAGTCTTTTTGCCCAAAATATGCCCGGTGAGGCTTTATTATATTAAACAGCTTGAGCACTACTGTACATACTCCATTAAAATGGCCCGGCCTGTATTTTCCACACATCGCCTGGTCCAAATCCTTTACACTAACCATGGTTTTAAAGCCGGGTCCATACATATCCCTGCCCCGAGGATTGAATAGATAATCTACCCCTGCTCCCTGTGCTAATTCTGAATCCCGATTTAAATCCCTGGGGTATTTTTTGAAATCTTCAGAGGGACCAAACTGCAGGGGGTTTACGAATATGCTTATAAACAGTATGTCTGATTGTTTACCTGCCTTTTTCATAAGGCTTAAATGTCCCTGGTGAAGATAGCCCATGGTGGGTACAAAACTTATGCTCTTACCCTTGAGTCTGAGGTCTTCCGTAATTTTTTTGGCCTGTTTAATGCTGGTTATGGTTTCCATAACTAATAGCTGTGCTCCTGGGAAGGAAATTTCTTTTGTTTTACTTCCTGTATGTACTGGTGGTAGCAATCTTTCATCTGTGTGGCCAGCTCAGCATATCTTTTGGCAAATTTGGGTTTAAACTTTTCAAACATTCCCAGCATGTCATGGGTTACCAGTACCTGGCCGTCACAATCAACACCTGCACCTATACCAATGGTGGGTATGGAAAGACTTCCAGTTATTTCTCTGGCCAGTTTGGCCGGAACTTTTTCCAGTACCAGGGAAAATACTCCTGCCGATTCCAGCTTTTTGGCATCGGCAATAATTTGGACGGCCTCTTCCTCTCCTTCTCCCCTTATGCCATAACCTCCCAGCTTGTTTATGGATTGAGGGGTTAATCCCAGGTGTCCCATTACCGGTATACCCGCATCCACCATCTTTTTTATAACCGGGCAGACTTCTTGTCCCCCTTCCAGTTTTACTGCTTCCACTTCAGCCTCTTTAACCAGTCTTCCTGCGTTGGTCACTGCCTTCTCTGCACTTACCTGGTAAGACATAAAGGGTAAATCACCAATTACCATGGCGTTTTTTACTCCCCGTCTTACCGCTTTGCAATGATGGAGCATCTCTTCCATGGTTACCGGTATGGGGTTTTTATATCCCAGCAATACATTGCCCACAGAATCACCCACCAGTATAAGGTCTATACCGCATTGGTCCAGTTGAGAAGCCATAAGGAAATCATAAGCGGTCAGCATGGTTATTTTTTCGCCGCTTTTCTTCATTTCCATTAATGTATTAACATTTATTTTTGTTTGACTCATTGCCTGGATTCATCCTCCATTATTGAAATTAATATTTTGTAGGTTTCTGGTTCAAGCCACTGATTATCAAGGGCAATCCCCGCAGCTTTTTTACCCATAACCCTGTATATGTCTTCATTACAACCATGTTTTTTTAAGTTCTCCAGGTGCTCGGTCACAGTGCCTTTGTCTCCCCTGGCGATAGGGCCGGTTAATGATTTTTGGGTCCCCATTCTGCCAATGTTTTTTAATGTTCCTTCTGCCAGCCCCATTAGAGCATCTACTGCCTGCCTGTTCTCTATACCTATCTTAAGGGCAAGGTCTGCAGCATAATCAAAAAGGGCTACCAGGTAATTGGATACAACACAGCAAGCCGCATGGTAGAGTGGTTTTTTACTATCCTCAACTTCTATAAAGCTGCCCTTCAGTTTTTTTACCAGGTGTTGTAAGAGTTTTTCGGCCCTATCATCTGAATAAGTCAGGCCAAACACAGTTTTCTCCATAGTAGCAATAGCCTGCTCTGCTGAAGCAAAAGATTTTACCGGGTGCATACACCCTAAAGAAGCCCCTGCTTCTTTTGCCGATGCCAGTACTCCCAGTTTTTTGGAACCGCTAAAGTGTATTACATACCTGCCCCGGTAATCACTTATCTGTGAAAATATTTCATCACAAACCTTTTTAATCAGATCATCGGGAGTGGATATAAACAGACAGTCAGTATCTCTGGCTGCCTCTATGTTGTCCAGGGTATAGTTTATGTCCTGGCGGCCAGACCCCAAAAGCTCTTTTACCCTGTTAAGTGATTGCTGGCTCCTGCTGGATATTGCTTTAAGTTTTACTATGCTGTTTTTTTTCCTTTTAAACAAATAGGCCATGGTCGAGCCCACTCTGCCTGCGCCTATTATAGAGATATTCAGGATGTCCATAGTTTTCCTTGGTCTAAGATATCCTTATGGGCATTAGCAAATAAAAAAGGTTTTCGTTTTGTTCCTGTTTCAATAGAACCGGTTTAAGGGATTCTTCTACCCCCAGTATTATGTTTTTACCTTCTATCATGTTAATACCGTCTATTAAGAACTGGGGATTAAAAGCTATGCTTATTTTCTCCTCGCCATAAGGTACTTTAAAGTCTTCACTGGAGCTTCCCACCTCTTTTATGTCCATAAACACTTTCATGTTCCCATCAACAAGTTCCAGGCTGATGGGAATATTGTCCTGTGATATGGAAGAAATTCTTTTTACCACTTCCAAAAGTTTTTCTCTGTCCACCAGGATGTTGTGTTTTATATTTTTTGGAATAAGTTGTTTATAATCTGGGAATTTACCTGTAAGCAGCCTGGATACAATAGTGGCTTTAAATCCGTTTTTATCCATTATGCCAAAACTTATCTGGCTTGATTCAATATTTATTTCCAGTTTTCCGTCATCGGTTTCAGTTTTGGTTATATTGTCCAAAACTTTGCCCGGTATTACCACTGAAGTATTATCTTTTAGGTCTTTTAGTTTTTCTTCAATAAAGGATAGCCGGTAGCTGTCGGTGGACACCATTCTTAAAATACTGTTATTTATCTCACACAGAACCCCGGTTAGTATAACCCTGCCCTCATCATTGGATACGGACCTCTGGGTTTTGTTTACCAGTTTTTTAAATTTTTTTATATCTATAAAGAAAGAGTTATCTTTTTTTATTTCAGGGAACTGGGGAAATTCTTCCAGGGGGAAGGTGTTTAAATTAAATGCTGCCTTCTGGCAGGTTATTTTTAACTGGTTGGTTTCCTGGTTAAATTCCAGCTCCACTTTGGATTCTGGAAAATTTTTTAATATGTTTAATAGAATCCTGGAGGGAACGACCAGTTTTCCCTTATCTATTATCTTGGCTTTGATGCTGGTTCTTATATTGGTTTCCAGATCTGTGCTGTAAACATTCAGCTCCTGATCAGCTTCCATCATCAAACCGCTTAATACATAATTGGTGTTCTTGGAAGAAATGACTCTGCTGGCAAACATGATACAATTGAGCAGATCGGTTCTGGTGGTTTCTATTTTCATTTTTAACCTCTTTAATATAAATGGTTAACTTATAAACCATTCTATTATATATACTTAATTATTTAAATAACTTAATAGTAATCATAGGGGGTGTTAAAACTGTTAGAAACCATACCTTTGACAGCAATAGCCAGAAAGAGGCTGTGGGAAATAAAGTTGATAACTATTTATAATTAGCAGGTTTATAAACTGTAAGAAAAAAACCAGAAGTTATCAACGGTATTAAAAAAAATTGTTTATAAAAAAGGGCGGTTTTAAACAGGTTATCAACAGGTAATGTTTTTAAGGATTATTTTTAATATTATTGGTTACCTGCTGTATCTGTTTGTACACCTGTTCATCCTTGTTCATAAGATCTGATATCTTGGATATGGCATAAATAACCGTAGCATGATCCCGGTTGCCAAAAGCATTGCCTATCTTGGGTAAAGAGTTACTGGTAAGCTCCCGGGAAAGATACATAGCCAGCTGCCGGGCATGGGAAACAAACTTGCTTCTTTTTGACCCGGTAATAGTATTAACCGGGATAGAGAAGTATTTGGATGCTTCCTTTATAATCTGCTGCATAGTTATTTTATGGCTGCTGTCTTCGGGAAGTATATCTTTTAGAACATTTTTTGCTATATCCACATCGGGCTTGGACCGGGTTAGGGAGGCAAAAGCCACCACCCGGGTAAGCGCTCCTTCCAGCTCCCTTATATTGGAGGAGATTTTACTGGCGATCAAACTCAATATATCATCAGACACCACTATTTTTTCTCTATCAGAGTATTTCTTTAAAATAGCAAAACGGGTTTCAAAATCAGGCGGCTGGATATCGGTAACCAGGCCCCATTCAAACCGGGACCGGAGCCTTTCTTCCAGAGTTGAGATATCCTTGGGTTTACGGTCGCTGGAAAGGACTATCTGCCGGTTGGTGTCATGGAGGGCATTAAAAGTATGAAAAAATTCTTCCTGGCTGGCTTCTTTTTCTTCTAAAAACTGTATATCATCAACCAGCAACACGTCGGAGTTGCGGTAATGGTCCTTAAAAGAAAGCACTGTTTTATCCCGCAGGGCATTTACAAAATCATTTAAAAATTTTTCTGCAGAAACATAGGTAACCGTAAGGTCGGGATAAAGCTGTGCCATATACTGGCCAATAGCATGGAGCAGATGGGTTTTCCCCAGCCCTACTCCCCCATAGATGAAAAGAGGATTATAGGCTTTCCCCGGGTTTTCACTTACTGCAAGAGCGGCGGCATGGGAAAAACGGTTACCGCTGCCAATTACAAAAGTCTCAAAAGTGTATTTGTGATTGAACCTGGAAGTGGTAGCCTTGGGCTTTTTATTTTTAGCAGGGGCCCGGGTAAAAGAGTCAGGTTCGGGGTAAGAAGACTCTTCGCCGGGGGTAACTACAATTTTAAAAGTACAATCTTTACTAATATTTTTTTTAATAGAACTAGAAAGTATTTCTACATATCTTGTTTCGAGCCATTCTTTTGCAAAATGGCTGTTAACAGAAATGGTTAAACAGTTTTTTTTAAAAGACACCGGGTATATATTCTCAAACCACGTTTTGAAAGTGGGGGTGTTTATACTCCCCTTTATGTCTTCTAGTACCAATTTCCAGGAATCGTTTATATCTATCATGATATGCTTATATTAAAAACTATTTGAATAATATTCAAGATATTTCGTTCCCCTTGAAGATAATCTCCTTTTACCCGAGCTGCTGGAATTAAGAAGTTTCTGTTTTTCCAGATAAATAAGTTCTCGGTATGAAGTGGAAAGACTAAAATTTAGTTCCTTGGCAATTTTAGATGGCCCTGCTTCGTCCATCTCTAAAACTAAAGACAGTATTTGTTTTTGCCGGAGGCTTAAATCAATATTGGCAAATTCCTTTTCCTGGTCTTGTTTATCCTCGGAATTTTTTGCAGCAACAGGTTGCTGCTCTGGTGCCTGGTCCTGGTTTTCAATTTTTAATGAAACCACAGTACCTTTTTTTAAGTTATCGGTTATATCAATGGATCCTCCGGAAAAGGTTATGGTTTCTTTTACAATAGGCAGGCCGGACCCTACTCCCCTTATGTATTCTTTCATTTTCCGGGTTGCAGAAGTATAGCCGGGTAAAAAAGCTTTGTCTTTATCATCGACCCCCGGGCCCTGATCAGATACTATAATATGGTTTCCATTATCAGTGATGGTAATAATGGTTTCCCGGAAATCTGCATGTATTAGATTTTCAACGATTTCCCTGATAATAGTATAGGGAATTTGCCCCCCCGCTTGGTGAGAGAGAGTGTAGGTTTTTTGTGAGGTCTCGTCTATAAAATCCTTAACATTATCAAAACTTAGTTCAACTATCCTGGGGATGCTGCGCATATTATCATATATGGCTATCCTTACCGGTATATAAACCTCAGATTTTCTGTTTGGGTTGACTGATTCGTCTGCCATAAAAAAAGGATCTAGTTTCTAATAACAAACAGAATTATATAAATTTAGGGTGTTTTTATCAATCAATCTTTTCAACATCTTTTCAACCAGGCAAGTTATTAACAACAGATATTCAAAAAAAGTTAGCGGCAATATAAGGAAAATTGAACATTAAAAGAGAAAAATATAATCAAATCAACAGGTATTGAAAGCCCATACAGTGGTGTTTTTTGAGTTATTAACATTATTTTCCACAGCTGTTGAAAACTTATTGGAAAATTCTACTTGATTTTGAAAAACTCCACTGTATTATTAACAGGAGCAAAAAAGCTTTTCACAGAAGGTGTTAAGCAAGAACAAGTGTTTGAGGAAAACAGGCTGGGTACCAGCCTTGATATTAGAAAGATTAAAATGTATAATTTAAAACTTGATTGAAAACAGGTTACTTAAGGATAAAATATGAAAAGGACATACCAACCAAACGTAAGGAAAAGAAAAAAGGTTCATGGATTTAGGGCCAGGATGAAAACCAAGGCCGGGCGCAGGGTAATCGCCAATAGAAGAAGGAAAGGTAGAAAGAAGCTAACTGCTTAATGCGTTTTGAGACTATTAAAAGGAAAAGTGAATTTAATAGATTATACAAACAGGGACAAAGAAAACAGAGCAGATATTTTACAATCTATGCTCTGGAAAATGATCAGTTGATGATCAGGGCCGGTATAAGCACCGGCAAATATATTGGTAATGCTGTGGTTAGAAACAGGATAAGAAGGATAATAAAAGAATTGCTGAGGAAATGTGATTTAACAAAAAAGGGATTGGACCTGTTAATAATAGCCAAGAAGGAATCTGTTAGTGCTACCTACGGACAGATTAAACAATCAATATACCATGCATTATCTTCTTTTAATTAAGCAATCGCAACCGTTATAAGCAAACCATGAAAACAATAGTTATTTTTATTATAAAAGGATACAAAAAAATTCTGTCTCCAATCCTGCCCGACAGCTGCAGGTTTTACCCTACTTGCTCTCAATATGCCATAGACGCACTATATAAGTTTGGTGTACTAAAAGGTAGTATGAAAGCAATATACAGGATATTAAGATGTAATCCTTTCAATAAAGGTGGATATGATCCAGTTAAATAATATAAAGGGAGGTATTTTAGCTTGAGCCAGATATTGGAATTATTAAGTCCCATTCAGACCGTATTAGAGTATATAATCGTTTTTCTGTACCAGAATGTAGTACAGAATTATGGTGTAGTAATTATATTGTTGACGATTATAGTAAGAATAGTGCTGACCCCCCTAACTCTAAGCCAGACTAAGTCTATGGCTAAGATGCAGAAGATGCAGCCTAAGCTTAAAGAAATACAGAAGGCATACAAGGGCGATAAACAGAAGATCCAGGAAAAAACAATGGAGTTTTACAAGCAGAATAATGTAAATCCATTGGCCGGGTGTCTGCCCCTATTGCTTCAAATGCCCATATTTTTTGCACTGTTCCGAACCTTGAGAGAGCCCACAGAGAGGGTAACTGATATAGTAGGAACCTTTGAGTTTTTATGGATGAATTTAAATTGGCCCGACCCTTACTTTATTATGGTTATACTTATGGTGGTAACCATGTTCCTGTCTACCCGGATGACCAATACTGATCCCAAACAATCCACCATCACTTATATAATGCCGGTTGTTTTTGGCTTTATTTCCATAACCCTTCCCTCAGGTATACTGGTATACTGGGCAACTACCAATGTGTGGACCATAGGCCAGCAGTGGCTGGTAAATAAATGGATAAGAAGAGGAGACCAGGAACTGGAGCAGAAAGAAGAAGAGAAACCACAGGCCGAAGAGAAGAAGCTGTCCCCGGAGGAAAAGAAAGTAATAACCGGAAAGAAAAGAAAAAAAAGAAGGAAGAAGAAATAACAAGCGAGGTGTTGGCAGCATGGATGATAAAAAGATGGAAGATGCCCTGGACACATTTGTTGAATCACTGAAACGGGAACAGGAAAATGGAAAGCTTGTAGAACACAATAACTGGAAGGAAACCCCCGAACCTGAAGAAAGCCCCGGCATGGAGAAGCTGGAGAGAATAATAAAGAAAGTGGTAGAAATTATCTGTATTGGTGAAGATGTTAGGGTTGAGTCCGATATCAGAGATATGAAAATATCGGTTTATGGCCGGGACTTGGGGATGGCTATAGGCAGAAATGGAAAAAATATGGAAGCACTTGAGCACATAGTAAACCTGATTGCAGCTAGAAAAAAACTGGTGGATAAGAGTGTGATTATAGACATAAAGGATTACCGCAAGAAAAAAGCGGAAAAGATGAAGAAAACAGCAATAAAGATGGCCAGGAAGGCAATAGAGGAAGGCAAGAAAGTAAAGTTGAAGCCTATGGGCTCTTATGAAAGAAAGATAATACACAATGCCCTGGCCAATTTCAAGAACATAAAAACAGTAAGCAAAAACAGGGAACCCTATAGAAGGATTGTAATTTATCCGGTGCAGGAACAGGGTTAATAACTAAAGAAAAATTAATTCAGATGGCACCTAAAGGGTGCCATTTTTTTATGGTTGCTTGATTTTAGGCAAAAATAATATTATATAGATAGCAAAAGACAGGTAATGAAATGTTAAGATCAGATCAAGATACAATTGCAGCTATTGGCACCAAACCAGGGGAGGCCGCTATAGGGATAGTAAAGATAAGCGGAGCACAAACCATAGCTATTGCGGATAAAATATTCCGTTCGGCTTCGGGGAAAAGGGTAAAGGATATGGAAAGTTTTTCTATAGCTTATGGGCATGTAGTGGACCAGGATGACCGTGCTTTGGATGAGGTGATTCTATCGGTTATGAGAACTCCCCGTTCCTACACCAGAGAAGATGTGGTAGAAATAAACACCCATGGTGGAATAATCCCTACATCCAAAGTGCTGGAATTGTGTTTAAGCCAGGGGGCAAGGATAGCCGAGCCGGGGGAGTTTACTAAAAGAGCTTTTATTAATGGAAGAATTGATCTATCACAGGCTGAAGCAGTAATAGAGATGATTAGATCCAAGACCGAAGAGAGTCTGAGGATTGCGGCCAAGAATATAGACGGTGAATCAGGAACCGCTATTAAAGAAATAAGGCAGAGGATAATAGAAGTGTTGGCGCAGCTGGAGGCATCGGTAGATTTCATAGAGGAAGATTTAGAGCTTACTCCCTATAGTGAGTTAAGCATGGAGGTAGCAAATATTAGAAAACAAATAGATAAATTGATCGTAGATGAAGAAAAGGGTGAAATTATAAAAAATGGAGTAAAGGTAGCAATTGTAGGAAAGCCGAATGTTGGAAAATCAAGCCTGCTTAATTTGTTGATAAGGAAAGAAAAAGCAATAGTAACCCCCATACCCGGAACCACCAGGGATGCAGTAGAAGAAATAATCTATATAAGTGGAATACCTCTTATACTTGTGGATACTGCAGGAATAAGAAAAACCAGCAATAAGATAGAAAAAATAGGGGTAGAGAGAAGTTTAAAACACATAAACGAGGCGGAATTGGTAATGGTAGTAGTGGATGGAAGTAAAAAACTGGACCAGAGAGACAGGGAAATAATTGAAAAGGTTAAAGATAAAGAAATAATTGGGGTTATAAATAAGATAGATTTAGGAAAAAACATTACCGAAAAGGACCTTAAGAGTAATTGTTTAGATCAGAATATAGTAGAAGTTTCGGCTACAGAAAACCTGGGCATAGATAGCCTGGAAGAAAAAATCAAAGAAATGATAATGGGAAAGGCAGAGTTTAGCCTGGAGGAAATGATTGTAGTAAACAGCAGGCATAAATCACTGCTGAAAGAAGTAGGTGAGCTACTAAAAAATTCTGAAGAGGCAATGAAAAAACAACTTTCAGAGGAGTTTCCGGCAGCAGATTTAAGGGTTGCTAATGATCTATTGGGAGAAATAACCGGAGAAACTGCCAGCGATGAGGTGCTGGATAGGATATTTTCACAGTTTTGTATAGGAAAATAATGACAAAATCTAATGTTATTAGAAAATTTGGCGAAATGTTTCACGTGAAACATCAGGGGTAATTATGTACGAGGTTATAGTAATAGGTGGAGGCCATGCAGGCTGCGAGGCCGCTATTGCGGCTGCAAAGCAGGATGCCAAGACCATGTTGATTAGCATAAATATGGACAGCATAGCTTCTATGCCTTGTAACAGTGCTATTGGCGGCCCGGGAAGAGGGCAGATGGTAAGAGAAATTGATGTATTGGGTGGAGAAATGGCAAAAAATACAGATAAGACCTACATACATATAAGAATGCTCAATACATCAAAAGGGCCAGCTGTAAGAACACTAAGGGCTATTGTAGACAAGAGAAGATATTTTTTGGAGATGAAAAGAGTGCTGGAAAACCATAGTAGTTTACAGCTAAGGCAGGCTCTGGTTACAGATATTGAAAAATGTGAAGGAGCTTACAGGGTTAAGACCAGTGATAACAGCTGGTATAAGGCAAAATCAGTGGTATTGAGTAATGGAACATTTCTCAGGGGTAAAATATTCTGGGGCAATAATCTGGTTGAAGCAGGAAGACAAGGGGAGATTCCATCCAATAGATTGCCTCAGAATATGGAAAAAATGGGGATAAGGTTTGGTAGGTTGAAAACTGATACCCCACCCAGGGTAGATAAAAAAACTATTGATATAGATTGCCTTGCAATCCAGCATTATGATAAAAACCCCAGCATGTTTTCTTACCACAGCTCCAATATAGAAAGAAAACAGATTGATAATTACATTACTTATGTAGAAAAAGAAGCAATAGACTACATTAAGTATAATCTCAAAAAAGCTCCCTTTATAAATAAACCAGACCGGGCAGAAGGCCCCAAGTACTGTCCTTCCATAGAAGAAAAGATCCTGAGATACCCAAATAAAAGGCGGCACCTGATCTTTATACAGCCAGAGGGCATGGATACCAACGAGATGTATCTTCATGGGCTGATGACTACTTTTCCAGAGGATATACAAAAAGGAATTTTAGAAAGGTTAAAAGGGTTACAGCAAGCAGTAATTACCAGGCCCGGGTATGGTGTTGAGTATGATTATATACTGCCCTACCAAATAAAGCCGAGCCTGGAGAGCAAAATCCATCAGGGATTATTCTATGCCGGTCAGATTAACGGAACCACCGGTTATGAAGAGGCAGCTGCCCAGGGCTGTCTGGCAGGTATAAATGCTGGGCGGTATGTTAAAAATAAGCCGACCATGGTTATTGAAAGAGAAGACGGCTATATAGGGGTATTAATAGATGATATGGTTACCAAGGGAGTAACTCAACCCTACAGGATGCTTACTTCCAGGAATGAGTACCGGCTCTTCCACCGGCATGACAATGCTGATTACAGGATGAGTAAATATTTGAAAAAATTAGGATTTAACCAAAAGGCAGATAAAATTGAAGAAAAGTATGAAAGAATAGCAGCCTTGGTGGACCAGCTTTGGTCACCAAACTATGAGTTAGGCCAGACATATGAGGATTTCTTAGCCAGGGAGGGACAAAAGTTGGGGGAGAAGTATAAATTAAATCCGGAAGAAATGGAAACAGCCTATATTGAAGCTAAATATAAACACTATATAGATAGACAGAAGAAAAATATAAATATGATAACCAATAGCCTAAACTTCGAAATACCGGATAAAATTGATTACGAAAGAATAAATAATATTTCCAATGAAGGACAGAAAAGCTTAAAAGAAAAGATGCCTTCAACCTTGAGGCAGGCTAAAAATATGGAGGGCGTAAGCTCCGCTGATATTTTTGCTTTATTGTGTTATCTTAAAAATGTTTCACGTGAAACATAGGGGGAATTTAATTGTTTTATGATCTTATTGTGGTTGGAGCCGGACATGCAGGTTGCGAGGCAGCACTGGCCGGAGCCAGACTGAATTTAAGTACATTACTGATTACCATAAATCTGGATAAAATTGCTCTAATGCCCTGTAATCCGGCTATTGGAGGAGTGGGTAAGAGCCAGCTGGTGAAAGAATTGGACGCAATGGGGGGCCAGATGGGCAAAACCGCTGATAAAACAGGCATACAGTTTAAAGTCTTAAACCGAAAGAAGGGGCCTGCAGTTCAGGCTCTAAGAGCACAGATAGATAAAAAAGAATATGAAATTGAAATGAAGAAGATCCTTGAAAATACCCCCAATCTTATAATAAAACAGGGTACAGTATCCCGGTTAATAAACAATAGAGGGAGAATAGGGGGAGTAATTACCGGAGACGGCTTAGAGTTTGGGTCTAAAGCGGTGGTAGTTACCAGTGGAACATTTTTAAGGGGTAGAACAATATTAGGGGACAAGGATTACAGCGCAGGCAGGATGGGCGAATACCCGGCCATGAAATTAACTGAAAATCTAATAGGTATGGGGTTTAAAATGGACCGGTTCCAGACAGCAACACCGCCCAGGATAGATAAAAGAACCATTGATTTTTCTGCTGCCGTAGAAAGTCCGGGAGACAATGATGCCGGCCGGTTTTCGTTTTGGAGTAAGGGAAATGCTGATAATAACAGCAATATTTCCAGCTACCTTACTTATACCAATGAAGAGACTCATAAAACCATAGCCAAAAATATCCAGCACTCTCCAATTAAAACAGGAATGGTGGATACCCATGGGCCCAGGCACTGTCCTTCTATTGATAGAAAAGTTATAAATTTTCCGGATAAACAAAAACACCCTGTTTTTATAGAGCCTGAAGGGGTGTATACAAATGAAATGTATCTTCAGGGGCTAACCACCAGCATGCCTTTTAGCATACAGCAAAAAATAGTTAATACCATTGACTGCTTAAGATACGCGTCCATTATAAGGCCAGGTTATGCAGTGGAATATGATTACCTTATACCCAATCAGCTTAACTATACGCTGGAATCAAAGCTGGTAGAAAACCTTTATTTTGCAGGCCAGATAAACGGCACTTCAGGTTATGAAGAAGCAGCAGTTCAGGGGTTTGTAGCCGGAGTTAACGCAGCACTGAAAATAAAAGGGGACCAGCCACTTATATTAACCAGAGATAATAGCTATACAGGGGTCCTGATAGATGACCTAATAACCAAGGAATTGGTGGAACCATACCGCATGTACACTTCCAGGGCAGAATACAGGCTGCTGCTGAGGTCTGATAATGCAGACCTCAGGCTGGCAGGGCATGGTTACCGGATTGGACTCCTGGATAAAACCCAACATGAGCAGGTGTTAAAAAATCAAATTGAAATAAAAGAGCTAATTGAAAAGTTGAAGTCTATAAATATAAAAGATACCTGGAAAAATAAAAAATCGGCTTCCATTATTGCATATGATCTATTAAAAAGACCAGAGCTAAAAGTAGGCCAGGTTTTGCGTGCTTCGGGAATATCTAAGAATGATTATCACCCCCGGGTGCTGGAACAGGTAGAAATAAGTGTAAAATATGAAGGATATATTAGCCGGCAACTGGCAGATATAAAGAGACTAAAAAACCTGGACAGCTTTGTGCTGCCGTCCCGGATAGATTATTATGAATTAAAAGGACTAACCTATGAAGCCCGGGAGAAACTGTCAAAAATTAAGCCTAATACTCTGGGACAGGCATCAAGGATAGCGGGTATTTCACCTGCAGATATATCAGTACTGATGGTGGCTTTGAAAGGAAGATAAGCTTTGGATTACCAATATGTTATTAACAATTACCTGCAAAAAATGGGAATAGAGGCCGAAGCCTCAATGTTAACCCCCACTATAAAATACCTTAATCTTTTATACCAACAGAACCAAAAATTGAATTTAATGGGAACCAGGGACAAGCAGGAAATAGTTATACGCCACTTCTTAGATTGCCTGTCCATACTTCAGTATAGACAGAAGTTTTTTAAAGAAGCCACCTGCATCCTGGATATCGGAAGCGGGGGTGGATTGCCGGGGATGCTGCTTTCCTTTTATCTTCCTCACTGCCGGTTTTTCCTGTTGGAAAAGTCTCTGAAAAAAACAAAATTTTTAAACCAGGCCGCCCTGATCAGTCCCTGGCAAAATGTAGAGATAATAAGAGGAAGGGCGGAACTCTTAGCAAGAGAACATAAATACCGGCAAGGATTTGAAACAGTATTGGCCAGGGCAGTTACCAGTTTCAAGATATTAATAGAATTGGCAATTCCATTTTGTAAAATAAATGGTAAAATTATATTTTATAAAAGCAGGAAGGTGTTCGAAGAAATTAATAGTAGCTCAGGGATGATTGAGAAATTGGGAGGTAAAATAAGGCAAATTCACCAGGTAGAAGTAGATGGACTTAACGAGTTCAGGGCTTTATTGGAAATAGGGAAAGTATCAAAAACGCCGGCCGAATATCCAAGAAACTTTGCTAAGATAAAAAGGGGTTAATTTTGCAATCAATTATGTATTTGTGTAATTATGCAATTCTTTAAAAAAGTGTTCACTAAATCCAAACAGAAAGAACAGGAAAACTTTTTCAATCAGGAATGCAGGATCATAGCAATTGCCAATCAAAAAGGCGGAGTAGGAAAAAGTACTACTGCGGTTAACCTTGCGGCTTTTTTGGGAATGGAAGGCCTTAATACCTTGCTGGTGGATATGGACCCTCAGAGTAACTCTACCAGCGGTCTGGGGATAAATTCGGAAAATATAAACAGTTCTATTTATGACATACTCATAGAAGACCAGGATCCCAACCAGGTTATAATGGAAACCGAGTTTGACCATCTTAAACTGATTCCTTCCTCAATAGAACTAGCTGGCGCAGAAGTAGAAATGGTTTCCAGCATGAAAAGAGAATATAAATTAGATAAAGCTATTGATAAGATAAAAGACCAATTCCAGTATATAATAATAGATTGCCCTCCTGCGCTGAGCCTGTTAACCATCAATGCTCTTACCGCAGCCCGGGAAGTTCTGATCCCAATTCAATGTGAGTACTATGCATTGGAGGGGTTGGGACAGCTTATCAACACCATTAATTTGGTTAAAAACAACCTTAATGAAGGCCTGGAGATTACCGGGGCAGTGATGACCATGTATGATCCCAGGACAAGGCTGGCAGAAGAGGTAATAAAAGAAGTAAGGAATTATTTTGACAAAAAATTGTTTACCACCATAATTCCCAGAAATGTAAGATTAAGTGAGGCGCCAAGTTACGGGCAGCCTATTATGATATACGATTCTGGCTGCAAAGGATCAGTTGCATATAAAAATTTGATGAAGGAAGTGATAGAAAATGGCAAGAAGAGGATTGGGTAAGGGGCTCAGCGCACTTATACCCAGCAGTAAAGAAGAAACCAAACAGGATGAAAAATTCAAGGTACAGGAGGTGCCTTTATCCCATATAAGACCAAATAAAAATCAGCCCCGGCAGAATTTTAAAGACCAGTCTTTGGAAGAACTGGCGGCTTCTATTAAACAATTTGGAGTAATACAGCCCATATTAATAAGAACTTCAGGCAGACAGGAGGGCAGTTACGAAATAGTAGCAGGGGAAAGAAGGTACCGGGCTTCCAAGCTTGCCGGACTGGACAGTATTCCCAGCATTATAGCCTCTGGTGTAGACGATATTTCATCACTGGAGATGGCCCTAATTGAGAACATACATCGGGATAACCTTAGCCCCATGGAACTGGCTTTCACCTATAAGCAACTTGTCGAAGAATTTAAAATAACCCATGACCAACTGTCGGAAAGAGTAGGGAAGAGCAGGACAGCCATAACCAATTGCCTTAGACTTCTGGCTCTACCTGTACAGGTTCAGAAATTAGTAGATGAGGGAAAAATAAGTGCAGGTCATGCACGGGCCCTTCTAACTTTAGAGTCAGAACAGAAACAGATAAATCTAGCAAATCTAATAATCAAAAAAAGCTTAACCGTAAGAGATATTGAGCAGCTGGTAAACCGGGAAAACAGCCAGACCCAGCAACGTAAGAGAGTAAAAGATGTCCAGTTTAAAAAACTGCCCCAATTATCCGACAGGATGTCTTTCCACCTTGGTGCCCCGGTAAAAATTAAAGTTAATAAGAAAAAAGGCAAGGTAGAAATATCTTTTAGCTCAGTAAAGGACCTAGAAAGGATCTTCAGTAAAATTGTTGGGCAAAAAGCCTGATTGGCTAAAGAAGAGAATTAAAGTTGATAATACCAACATATCTGAAATTAGAGAGCTGATCGGCGGGTCCAATCTTAACACAGTATGCCAGAGTGCCAAGTGCCCCAATATTTTTGAATGCTATAGCAGAAAAACTGCTACCTTTATGTTAATGGGAGACAGATGTACCAGAAATTGTACCTTTTGTGGGGTAGACACCGGTAAACCTCTGCCCTTGGATAAAGAAGAGCCAGTAAAGATTGCTCAAGCTGTAAAAAAAATGGGGTTGCGCTATGTGGTGCTAACCTCAGTTACCAGAGACGACCTTGCTGATGGCGGCGCCAGCCATTTTGCTGCTACCATAAGGGAAATAAAGAAGAAGAATGAGGACTGTTATATAGAGTGTCTTATACCTGATCTTAAGGGGGATGCAACAGACTTAGAAACTATACTTTCCGAAGACATAACAGTATTGAATCATAACCTTGAAACCATATCAGGAAATTA
Source organism: Actinomycetes bacterium (assembly GCA_022396035.1). Lineage (NCBI taxonomy): Bacteria > Bacillati > Actinomycetota > Actinomycetes > Actinomycetes bacterium. The sequence continues at coordinate 20,731 of JAIOXO010000005.1, forward strand.
TGCCCGTGTCAGACCCAAAGCAAGTTATAAAAGCTCCCTAGATATATTAAAAAATGCAAAAAGAAGCAGGGAAAATATATATACCAAAACCGGATTTATGCTGGGCTTGGGAGAGAATTTATCACAGATAAAAAAGCTTTTGGAAGACATAAGAAGTACTGGCTGCGATATGGTAACCATAGGCCAGTATCTTAGGCCTTCGGCCAGCAATACAGAAGTAATTAAATATTATAGCCCTCAAGAATTTAGAGAGGTGGGCAATTTAGCTGAAAAAATGGGATTAAAAGCAGCAGTAAGCGGAATCTTTGTTCGTTCATCCTACCATGCTGCTGAACTGCTGGATAGAATAAGGATGGATAGTTAAATGGAAATGTCCAAAAAATATATTAAACTGTGTAGCCTTAAGGAAATACAAGCCCTGTGTACCTGGAATGCGGGAGACAGGTTTCTCATAAAATCTCAAGAAGTTTTTTCTTTTCTGGAAAAAAACAAAGGTTTTAAAGATGATGCCAAATGCATGGTGTGGGTCCCAAACTACGACTCCAATTTTGAAATAGACCAAAAAGATCTTTTATGGATTCCTAACCTCAGCCAGGTAGTATCCCTGTTAAAGAAAACAGCCCCTGACCTGAGCAAGATGGCAATAGAATACATTGGTGATAAATGGAGCTGTAGCCTACATTACCCATCTCATCAAACCAAAAAAATTATTCCTATAGTTACCTTTGCCAAAACCGGAAAAACAGCCTGCATCAAAGCACTGGTTACTTTAATCAGGTTAAAGTAATGGGTGGTAATTATTGTTTAATCATAAGCCTGGAGGCCAGTGTTAGAAAAAAGGTGGGCAGGCTGGGGCGGTTGAGTTTTTGCCAGGGCTACTATATCTACATCGGATCGGCTAAAAGCAATATGGATAAAAGGCTGGCCAGGCATTCAAGAAAAGGAAAAAAACTATACTGGCACATAGATTATTTGTTAGACAATCCCCATTCAGCTCTGAAAGCCATATATTCTAAAAACTGGAAAAAGGGCGGAGAATGTGAAACAGCAAGGCGGTTAAGGGATAAACTGCAGGGGATAGACCGATTTGGGGCCTCCGACTGCAGCTGCAACAGCCACTTGTATTATTTTAAGCCCGGCCGGAAAGCAATGGTTAAAATAATGCTAACCGGAGCTGGATATAAGAAAATAGGCAAACTCTGAAGTTAAATTGGGAACAAAGTTAACTGACTTTTTCCCCTGGAAAACGGTATAATTCTGATCCAGGATTTGAATCTCCTCTTCCCTGCAAAATTCCTGGAAGTCCTTTACCGTAAACAGGTGTATATTGGGGGTTTCGTACCATTTATAGGGTAGTATCCTGGTATTTGGCATTCTTCCGGTAAACAGAATAGACAACCTTATTTTTATATAGGCAAAGTTTGGAAAGCTCACTATAGCCTTATCCCCAATTCTTAATATGTCTTTGATTATCTTCTTGGGATTGTTGGTTAACTGCAAGATATCATGGGCCAATACCATATCAAAAGAGGAGGGGGGGTAATCAGTTAGGTCCTGATTAATATCTCCCTGGATTACTGAAAGGCCTTTGGACAATGCAGCAACAACCTTTTGCTCCGATATATCTAAACCAAAGCAGTTTGCACCCTTTCTATCTATAAGCTGTTGCTGTAACTGGCCTGATCCGCAGCCCAGCACCAGCACCTTTGAATTCTTATCCACCCATTTTAGAAAAATTGTATCTATCATTTCAGCTCCCCAAGGAATTAAGGAAACCCCTGGCTGCATCCTTAAATTTTGGCAGATCCAGCAGAAAGGAATCATGGCCAAAAGGAGATTCAATATTGCAGTAAGCGGTATCCAGTCCATTAATTTTTAAAGCCTTTACTATCTTGGCAGACTCCTGCTGTGGATACAACCAGTCAGAAGAAAAAGAGATAACCAAAGATCTGGCCTTAACTCCCTTAAGGGCTTCTGCCAGGTTGCTATGTTTACCGTAGATATTAAAAGCATCTATGGCCTTGGTTATATAAAGGTAGGAGTTGGGATCAAATCTTTTTACAAAGGATTCCCCCTTGTATTGCAAATAGCTTTCCACCTCAAATTCTTTTAAAAAATCTATACCTTCTACTTTGTTGTTATAAGTTTTTCTGCCAAATTTTTGATGCATTGATTGCTGGCTAATATAAGTTATATGCCCAATCATCCTGGCAATCTTAAGGCCTACCAGGGGTTTATTCTCTTGCGGATAATAGTTGCCCCTTTTCCAGTTGGGGTCAGATATTATGGCATATCTGCCCACGCTGTTAAAAGCAATAGCCTGGGCTGTATGGCTGGCAGCAGTAGCAATAAATATTGCAGCTTCGGTCTGATTTGGATAGCTTTTTGCCCACTGCAGGGCCAACATTCCTCCCATGGAGCCTCCTGCTACTGCCAGTAATTTGGTAATGCCCAAGTGCTTTAAGAGCTCCTTTTGTGGTTTGAGCATATCAGAAATAGTGATAGGAGGAAAAGATACACCATAAGGCTTGCCGGTTTCCGGGTTTATAGAACTGGGGCCGGTTGATCCTTTACATCCTCCCAGCACATTTGCACAAATTATGAAAAATTTATCAGTGTCAAAAGGCTTGCCTGGCCCAATCATAAAATCCCACCAGCCCGGCTTGGTATCTTCCGGGGAATTAAAAAAAGCTGCATGGGCATCGCCTGACAGGGCATGGAATACAACTATGGCATTGGATTTGCTGCTGTTCAGGCTGCCATAGGTTTCATATGCTACTCTTACCGGCGAGATTTGCTTCCCACACTCCAGCCGTAATGGCTGCCCGGAAGGGTAAGCATCAAAATATTGGGTTTTTATAATTTCCTTTTTTGTCATATAATTACTATTAATACTATAGAATTTATAGGGAATAATAATATAACCCTAAGTAATTGTCAATTAAGCAATTATATTATACAATACTTTTTCTATAAGAATACTAATAATATGATTATAATACTATGAAAATATCAACCAGAGGAAGATACAGCACCCGGCTGATGCTTGAGCTTGCCTCCAGGCACAACCAGGGACCAATATTTCTAAAGGACATAAGCAAAGCCCAGGACATATCCCTTAAATACCTGTCCCAGCTGATAATACCCTTAAAAATTGCAGGACTGGTGAAATCCACCCGCGGGGCCCATGGCGGATACACACTGGCCCGGGAACCGGAAAATATAACTTTAAGAGAAATTGTGGAGGCTGTAGAAGGACCCATAGCTTTGGTAGAGTGTATAAACGACCCCCAACTGTGCTACCGGTATGGAGAGTGCGTAAGTAAAGAAATTTGGGCTGAGATAACCAAGGATATATACATGAAACTGGACTCAATTAACCTTAAGCAAATGCTGGCCAAACAGGAGAAATTAGAAAAAGAAGTCTAGCTCCCAGACTTTTCTAAAGCCTGTTCCAGATCATCAATTATATCTTGTATGCTTTCAATCCCTACCGACAGCCTAATAAAGTCATCAGTTATACCGGCAGACTCTCTCTGTTCTAAGCTTAACTGTTGATGGGTAGTGGTAGCAGGTGTATGGCCAGGGATTTGGCATCCCCGATATTTGCTAGATGAGAAAAAAGATTTAACGATTCTATGAATTTTTTACCAGCACCCAGGCCTCCCTTTATGCCAAAACCGACCATGGCCCCATAACCCTTATCAAGGTATTTTTTGGCTAAACTGTAGGTAGGATGTGTATCCAGCCCCGGATATTTAACCCAGTTAACCCGGGAATGATCATTCAGATATCTGGCCACGGTTAGGGCGTTTGAACTATGTCTTTCCATCCTGAGGGAAAGGGTTTCCAGGCCCAACAGCAAAAGGAAAGCATTAAACGGAGACAGGCATGAACCCATATCTCTTAACATCTGTACCCTGGCTTTGGTTATAAAGGCAGCATTGCCGAACTTTTGGGTATAGACCAGGCCATGGTAACTGGGGTCTGGCTGGTTAAGCGATTTAAACCTATCGGATTGGTCCCAATTGAATTTTCCAGAGTCAATGATTGCTCCGGCAATAGAAGTCCCGTTGCCGCATATGAATTTGGTTGCAGAGTGTATAACAATATCTGCCCCCCATTCTATAGGTTTTAGCAAATATGGAGAGGCCAGTGTATTGTCAATTATAAGAGGGATGCCGTGGCTATGGGCAATCTCTGATAAAGCTTTTATATCCAGCACATCAAGATTAGGATTTCCAATTGATTCAGCATAAATAGCTTTGGTGTTCTTTTCCACTGCATTGTCGAAACCTTCAAGATCTGAAGGTTTGATAAACTTAACCTCTATACCCAGTTTGGCCAGGGTATGTTCAAAAAGAGTAAAGGTTCCTCCATACAGGGAAGAAGAAGATACAATCTGGTCTCCCGACCCGGCGATATTTAGAATTGAAAGGGTCTCTGCTGCCTGCCCGGAGGAAGTTGCCAGAGCTCCAACCCCTTGTTCAAGAGAAGCTATTCTTTCTTCAAAGACTTCTACTGTTGGGTTCATAATACGGGAATAAATATAACCCGGTTTATCCAATGCAAATAGGTCTGCAGCATGAGCAGTATCTTCAAAAAGATAGGAAGAGGTCTGATGGATAGGCACTGCTCTGGAACCGGTGGAATCTTTTTTAAAGCCCTGATGTATAGCCCTGGTCTCAAAACCGTATTTCTTACTCATTGTCTCACCTATAAACTATAAATTCTATTGAATTAATAGTTTATATATATTATACCTTAAAAATATTATGTCAATTCTTTTTAAGGCTTGAGGTTTTGTATATAGGAGACTTATTTATTATTGAGCTGTGACAGAACCTCTTTGGAAATTCTTTCTACCAGGTCTGAATAAAGTACGGCCTTGCTCTCCGGCTGGAATCTGGGATCAATAAGTTCGCAACTTTTTTCATCACAAGAGATGCATAAAGATTTTTCACCGACGCATTTTTTGGCGCTCCCAAAGACCCTGAGCCTGTCTTTTACGGTGTCTTTAGCAGCAGCCATGGCCTTGTTTACCAGGTCGGGGTAGCTAATGGCCCCCGGGTTTTCCTGCAGGTATTTTCTGGCAGCATCTACTGCATTATTGGACATCCCGGTGTAGAAGTTTATCTTGCATATTCCCATGCTGACTGCTTTCCTGAAATCATTATCAGAGATTCCTGAACCTCCATGAAGGACCAGGGGGATATCAGCAGTATCCCTGATGGCTGCCAGCCGGTCAAAGTCAAGCTCCGGCTCTCCCTTGTACAATCCATGGACATTGCCGATAGCTATAGCCATGGCGTCGACACCGGTTTCATTGGCAAATCTTTCAGCTTCTTCAACTTTGGTAAACAACTCTTTTTGGGCTGCATGAGCAGTAGCAGCCTGTTCTCCAACTGCTTCTCCGCCTACTGCGCCTATTTCTCCCTCTACACTAACCCCTACACCATGAGCAACTTTTACCACTTCTTTGGTTCTGGCAATGTTTTCTTCCAGAGGAAATCTGCTGCCGTCAAACATAACTGAAGTAAAGCCAGCCCTAATAGCCCTCATAACCGTTTGCAGGCTCTGGCCATGATCCAAGTGTACGCAAATAGGAATCCTAACCTTGTCTGCTGCATGTGTAATAGCTGGTCCTATTTCTTCAAAATTCAAATATTTAAAATGAACCTCGGCTACCTGCATGATTATGGGAGAGCTTTCCTCAAGGGCAGAATCTATAAGGGTATCGATTAGATCGAGGTTGGTGATATTGAAAGCACCTACCGCATACTTATTCTGTTTGGCGTGAGTTAATAAATCGTTTAAGTTGATAAGAGCCATAAAATTTTTCCTTTTGCCTTGCTTGTTAATTATATAGTGACCTAAATTATATAAATACTTTTTTTTAAAATCAACCATTATATAACCCATGGCCGGCGGCAAGTAGAAAAAAGGATTAATAAATGTTATATTCCTATCTGTATTTAAATTTTAACAGGGGGGAAAAAATGACTTATGCATATGTCCTGATTAAATCAGATCAGGGCAAGCAGAATGATGCTTTGGCCAAGATAAGCAAGATGAAGGGCGTGGAAACCGCCCATACGGTTACTGGACCTTATGATATCGTTGCCTATGTAGCGGCAGAAGACATGGCTTCTCTGGGCAGAACGGTTATATCAAAGATACAGAATCTGAACATGATAAAAGATACCATGACCTGTATCGTTCTTGATTTATTATAAATGTAGTTTAAAGACAAGGAGAAATTATGAAATTAATTCCCAAAGTTATAACAGGAGTTGTTATTTTTATAGTGGCGCTGGTACTTATACTGAATAGTTTTATAGTAGTACAGGCAGGTAACGTAAATGTGTTAACCCAGTTTGGAGAGACTATAGGGGTAACTTTTTATCCCGGCTTGCATGCTAAAATTCCTTTTGTACAGAATACAGTTAATTACTCTACCCGCCAGGTTACCTATGAAACCAGTGATGCACCGGATGCCAGTACTGCCAATTATCCTGATTTTGCGGTGGACACCACCTCTTCAGACGGCCAGCAGATCCAGCTGAAATACACCATAAGGTTTTCAATTGACGGGAAACAGGCAGAATGGGTGCTAAACAATATTGGCACCATGGATGACCTGGTAGAAAAGGTAGTAAAAGCTGAAGCCAGGTCCCTGGCCAGGAATATACCCAAAAAATATACTGCCCTTCAACTGTACTCCGAACAGGTATTTGATGTTCAGGACGAGCTTGAAGATACACTGAGGCCAATCTTTGATAATAACGGGGTAATTCTTGATGAATTTTTATTGAGGAAAATTGATTTTACCGAAGAGTATTTTAGCGTACTGGAAGAAAAGCAGATTGCAGAGGAAAGAATTGAGGTAGAACGAAATATCCTGGAACAGGAAAGAATAAGAAAAGAACAGGTTATTATACAGGCAGAAGCAGAAGCGCAAGAGATTACTATCAGGGGTGAATCATTAAGGGAATATCCGGAAATTATACAGTTAGAGTTCATCCAGAAACTATCTCCCAATATAAGCTGGGGCATCCTTCCGGAAGGTATAGTACCTCTGGTGGATTTAGGAGACCTGCAGGGACAGACGCAAGAGCTTCCTGGCCAACAGCAGAGCACTCCCACTTCAGTAGAACCGGAAGAAACAGAGGAAACTGAAACCCAGGAATCTATAATTGAATAAGGAAAAGGAGAAAAGTATTGGTCCAGTTAGTGGCAATAGATCTTGACGGCACACTGTATAACTCTGATTCCAGGGTTAGCTCTGAAAACAGAAGGGCAATAGCAGAATGCCTAAAACGTAAAATAAAGGTAATAATTACTACCGGCAAGACCATATCTTCTGTGTCCCAGGTAATAGACCAGTTAAATCTGGTAGATCCCCAGACAGTATCCGGGGGTTCGGCAATAATTGACCGGGATAAAAAAGTGCTGTTCAAGCTTAATATACCCACTGACTTGGCCAATGAAGTGGTTCTTTTAACCAGAAAATATAATAAAGGCCTGGCTTTAAGTGCAGATGACGGATTGCTTTATTATGAAAAAGACCATCCGGGTATAGATTATATTGCCAAGACCGGTGATAAGACAGTTAAGGTAGAGGACCTAACCCAAGAAAAGATAATTTCCAGGGCGCTGGTATTTACGGTTACTATTGATGCCCAGGATGAGTTTAACCGCATAATTGAAAAGGAGCTGGGCCAGAAACTGAAATTTAGAAGGGGCGGCCCCATATTCTTAACCGCAGTCAACAAGAGTGCAGGTAAGGCTTTTGCTCTCAAAAAAATTCTGGAAAAATTCAATATTCAACCTTACCAAGTGGCAGCCATAGGAGACAGTGAAAATGATCTGGGGATGTTGAATCTTGCCGGCATAGCCATTGCTATGGACAATGCCCCCCAGGCAGTTAAACAGATAGCAGATCATGTGGTTAGCGATAATGACAACCATGGAGTAGCGGAAGCCCTGTACAGGTATGTCTTAAATGGAAAGAATGGATAATTTTGTAGACAGGATAAAGACCTATAACCGGATCACCAATATGTCCAAACTGGTTAGGAGGTATTTTGCCGTAAACGGCTTTGATGGGGTAATAACCATCATCGGGGTACTTACAGGTAATTTTATAATAGAAACCACCAGCTACTCCAATGTACTGATAACCGGTCTGGCTGTATGCATTTCACTGGGTGTTTCCGGGGTTTGGAGCGCTTATAACAGTGAAAGTGCTGAAAGGAAGAAGGAAATAGACGATCTTGAAAAATTCACCCTGCATAATCTGGATAAGACAGTAATCCATTATGCCCAGGGTTATGCTACCAAGGTGCTGGCAGCAGTAAATGGATTGTCGCCGGTTATTACCGCCCTTATTCCCATTATTCCTTTTTTCTTTGGAAGCATAATCCCTCTAAACATTTCTTTCTATCTATCTTTTGGGCTGGCTTTTTTAGTTTTAGTGGGTATAGGTTTGTTTTTGGGGAAAATATCCAGGACCAGTTTGATAATAAGCGGGATAAAAATGGTAGTAGCCGGCGCATTTACTGCCGGGTTAAGCTTCCTGCTTTCATTTATAGACTAGATAGACAAGCAGGCGGCACTGCCTGCTTGTCTAACTGCTTTAACTACAGTACGGAGAGATATGTTTCCAGCTCATAATTGGACACATGGGTACGGTATCTATCCCATTCAATTTTTTTGTTCTCTATAAATTTATAGAATATATGGTCACCCAGGGTCTTTCTCATCAGCTTGCTTTTTTCCATGAACTTAACTGCTTCAAACAGGTTATTGGGAAGGGTATCTATTGAGGCTTTGGCCCTCCTTTTTTCATCCATTTCAAAAATATTTTCTTCTATAGGATCGGGCAATATATAATTGTTGGCTATTCCGTCCAGCCCTGCAGCCAGCATTACCGAGAAGGCAAGGTAAGGATTGCAGGCAGGATCAGGACACCTGAACTCAATCCGGGTAGAAGCTTCTTTGCCTGGCTTGTACATGGGGACTCTTACCAAAGTTGACCGGTTCCTTCGAGCCCAGGATATATAAACTGGAGCCTCATACCCCGGTACCAGCCTCTTGTAAGAGTTAACCCACTGATTGGTAACCGCTACAATATCCTTGGAATGCTTGAGCAAGCCTGCTATATATGCTTTAGCTTCCTTGGAAAGGTTATAACTGTCACTGGGATCATGGAAAGCATTCTTATCCCCTTTAAACAATGACTGGTGGGTATGCATACCGCTGCCGTTAATTCCAAATATAGGTTTGGGCATAAAGGTAGCATATACTCCATGATTGGTGGCTACTTCTTTTACCAGCAGCCTGTAGGTCATAGCATTATCGGCCATAGTAAGGGCATCGGTATATCTGAGGTCAATCTCGTGCTGGGAGGGGGCCACTTCATGATGTGAATATTCTACCCCGATCCCCATAGCTTCCAGGTATAGTACCGTATCCCTTCTAAGCCCACTGGCCACATCCAGGGTAGTTAAATCAAAATAACCGCCTTTATCCAGCACCTCGGGAAGACCTTCATCTGATTTAAAATAGAAGAATTCAAGCTCGGGACCTACATAAAAAGTGTAGCCCAGATCTTTGGCTTTCTTAAGTGTCCTTTTTAATACCCAGCGAGGGTCTCCGTCAAAATGGGTTCCATCAGGATTCAGGATATCGCAGAACATCCTGGCTACTCCATGCTCTTCCGGGCTCCAGGGAAGTATCTGGAAGGTGTTGGGGTCAGGCATGGCGATAACATCGCTTTCCTCTATTCTGGAAAAACCTTCGATTGAAGACCCGTCAAAACCCATTCCTTCCTCCAGGGCTCCTTCCAGCTCTTCTACGGTTATAGCAAAGCTCTTCAGGAAACCCTGTACATCGGTAAACCACAACCGGATAAACTTGATACCGTTATCTCGCGCTTTCTTTAAAACATATTCTTTCATCTGTTCTGTATTTTCCATATTTCCTCCTGTTAACTTATTTTAAAAGTATTATACCTTAAAAACTGTAATGATTATGTTAAATCTGTGTAAACTTTTATCCAATGGCGCTGGTGCCCTCTTCTCCGGTCCTGATTCTTATGCACCGGTCCAGCTCAATTATAAAGATCTTGCCATCGCCGATATTACCGGTTCTGGCACCTTCGGTAATGGCCTTGATGGTAGGTTCCACAAACTCGTCATTAACCGCTATCTCCAGACGTACTTTCTTTAACAGATTAACTTCATGTATGACCCCGCGGTAAGTTTCCGTATAGCCTTTCTGCTGTCCGCAACCCAGTACATTGGTAACCGTCATTTTATATATCTGTTGGTCGAACAGGGCTTTTTTAACATCGGGCAGCTTATGCGGCTGTATCATGGCAATTATTAATTTCATAATATTCTCCCCTGTAATAAGTTATTAATCATTCTGAAAAATCTGAAACCCTGCATAGGCTTCCATTGCATGCTCTTCAATATCCAGCCCCTTGATTTCGGTTTCCCTGGATACCCTGAGTCCTATGGTCCTCTTAATTAAATAAAAGGCACCCAGCATAATGGTAAAAGTCCAGGCAAACACACTGACTACTCCTGTCAACTGTATCCCTAACAACCTGAAACCGCCTCCAAAGAACAGCCCGGCGGTATCACCATAGCCGGCCAGGGCAGCAAATTCAGGCTGGGCAAAAAAACCTACAGATAAGGTGCCAAAAGCCCCGCATAGTCCATGAACCGAGATAGCTCCCACCGGATCATCTATCCCTAACTTTTTATCTAGAAAATCTACCGACAGGCTGCATAGAACCCCTGCTGCCAAACCTATTATTACCGCACTCAAGGGAGAGACTACTGCACATCCTGCAGTTATGGCTACCAGGCCGGCCAAAGCACCATTGAGGGTCATGGAAGCATCAGGCTTCTTGTAACGCAGCCATACAAAAAACATGGCACTGACCGAACCTGCAGATGCGGCCAAACAAGTGGTAACTGCTACCGTGGAGATAGCCTGACTTGAACCGGAAAGAGTGCTGCCGGCATTAAACCCGAACCAGCCAAACCATAGTATGAATACCCCTAAAGCAGCCAGCGATATATTATGGCCGGGGATGGCATTGGAAGAACCATCAGGATTGTATTTACCAAAACGGGGACCCAGCACCATGGCTCCCGCCAGAGCAGCCCATCCGCCCACTGAATGCACTACCGTAGAGCCGGCAAAATCAATCATGCCCAGCCCGGAGAGCCAGCCGCCGCCCCAGATCCAGTGTCCGGCTATGGGATAGATAACTGCAGTTATTATAACTGTGTACACCAGGTAACTTTTAAACCTGGTTCTTTCGGCCATGGCTCCGGAAACAATAGTGGCCGCAGTGGCTGCAAACACTGCCTGAAAAATCCATACAGCAAAGTTGGATGTATCTGCGGGATTGGTAAGAGACAGCCAGAAACTGTCTATGCCTATAAAACCACCAAAATCTGAACCAAACATCAGGCCAAAACCCAGAAAGAAGAAAACCAGACTTCCCAGGCTGAAGTCCATAATGTTTTTCATAAGGATGTTAACAGTATTCTTGGCTCTGGTAAAACCAGTTTCTACCATGGCAAAACCGGCCTGCATGAAAAATACCAGAAAGGCTGCCAATAAAATCCAGATAGTATCCATAAAACCTCCACAAAATTATTTATGATGGAGGTTATTCTAGCTTAAGATTATTTCCATTAAGTTAAGGGGAAGTTAAATCTATGTTAAATCAGGGGAAAACATATAGCCAACGCTTCTGACTGTTTTAAGCATTAAATTGTAGGGGGACGGCAATTTGGACCTTAATCTACGAATATGTACATCCACGGTCCGGCTGCCCCCGTAGAAGTCATAATCCCAAACCATTGACAGCAGCTTGTCCCTGGAAAAAGCATGATCCTGATTGTCCATCAATAGCTTTAACAGCTCATATTCTTTGTAGGTGAGCTCTATGGGCTTATCTTTTATGCTGAGTTCATACTTATCCAAGTTCAGCACCATCTCTCCCACAGAAAGGCAGTTGGCAGGATTTATAAGCTCTTTATTTACCATCATCCGGTCCAGCCTGAAGGGCAGCTCTGAGGATAGTTGGGGATAAAAAATTACATCAAAAGTACTTAATTCTGGCTTAAGCAGCAGATCGGATTGTTCATAGGCAGCCAGTAACAGGACCGGCAGCCCTGCCTGGTTTATCTGGTCCACCAAACTAAGGGGATAATCCTCTGGTTGCTTACATCCGGTAATATCCACCGCCGCCAGGCTGTATTTATTTAAATCCAGAATTTCAGGGGCCTCTAAAAAGCTTTCTATATGATACGGCTTGGCCAGAAGTTTTTTCTCTATTTGTTTTAGGTTTTGCTCAGCATCTGAAAACACTATTATATTCATAACTGCCGCCTCCGGGGCAGGTGCCTAACTAAGCCTGAATCCATTGGTAATGGGATACCTGCGATCTTTGCCGAATGCCCTGGGGGTAATTTTAATGCCCGGGGCTCCCTGCCTCCTTTTGTACTCACTGAAGTCTACCATATTAATTACTTTCTTTACCAGCTGTGGATCAAAGCCCATATCAATTATGGCCTGATGGTCTTTTTCTTCTTCTATATATGCTTTCAGTACCGAATCCAAAAGTTTATATTCCGGCAGACTGTCCTGATCCTTCTGTTCCGGTTTTAATTCAGCTGAAGGGGGCTTGTCTATAATATTGCGGGGGATAATATTACCATATTTCTGGTTGATGAAGTTACAGATACTATAAACCGTAGTCTTATACACATCCTTTATGGGAGAAAATCCCCCCACCATATCTCCGTAAAGGGTGCTGTAACCAACGCTGACCTCACTTTTATTTCCGGTTGCCAGCACCAGCCATCCATATTCATTGGACATAGCCATAAGCAGATTACCCCTAATCCTTGCCTGCAGATTCTCCTTGGTAATGTTTATCTGGCTAGTTTTTAAATAGCTGTCCAGCTCCTTTATATAGGAATCATATATTTTAGAAATCGGAATGGTCATATAATTTATATCCAGATTTTTGGATAGGGCCACCGAGTCTTCTATGCTGCCTTCAGAAGAAAATATGGAAGGCATAAGCACCGCATTTACATTTGGATAGCCCAGGGCAAGCCAGGCCACTACTGCGGTAAAGGCTGAATCAATACCGCCGCTTAAGCCCAGCACCACTTTACTGAAGCCGTTTTTTACAACATAATCCCTGGTCCCCAGCACCAGGGCCTTTAAAATTTCTTCTTCCGTGTTGCTTATCTCCTGATGGTAGAAATCTTTTGCCGGTTCCGGTCTGCTGCTTTTATTATTAATCTTATAACCGGTTTCTACCACTTTTAAACAACCGGCACGTTTAGACAGGGTTTGTCTCTGGTCCTTGAATTTTTTATCTCCCAGCCTGGAAAATTCAACTCCGGTGGTATCTAGGTCCAGAATTATGGTGTCCTGGCAAAAAGGCTTGGCTCTGGCCAGAATCTGTCCTTCGGGCCCAATAACCATACTGCTGCCGTCAAACACCAGCTCATCCTGTCCGCCTACCAGATTGACATACAGAATATTTGCCCGGTTTTCCACTGCTCTTGCAAAAAGCAGTTTTTCCCTTTCCTGTATCTTGCCGGTGTAATAAGGGGAAGCTGAAATATTAATAATCAGGGGGGCATCGCCCAGCATAGCCTGTACGCTTGCCGGTCCCAGTGAATAATAAATGTCCTCACAAATATTTATGCCTACGGGTACCGGGCCGGCCATAAATACCACATTCTGGGACCCCTTCTGGAAGTATCTTTCCTCATCAAAAACGGAGTAATTGGGAAGCAGCTGTTTTTTGTATATACAGGATATCTTCTTATTGCATATTACGGCGGCTGCATTATAGAGGCCCTGGTCCTGATAGGCAAAGCCGGTTACCGCTATTATGTCCTGAGTAAAATCAGCCAGTTTTTCCAAAAATGATTGGTTTTCTTTTATGAAGGCAGGCTTGAGCAGCAGGTCTTCAGGAGGATATCCGGTGAGGCAAAGCTCGGGAAATACTGCTATATCTGCCTGTTGGTCCCTTGCTTGCTGCAGATGCCGGGCAATGAGCTGGTAGTTATGTCTGATATTTCCCACTACCGGGTTAATCTGTGCTGCATAAATCCTTAGAATAGTTATAATTTACTCCTTTTTGAATTTATCATCTGAATCTATATCTTCCTTATAGATTAAGCCCAAATCCACTGTATTAATAGGTATCCCGGGGCCATATGCCCCGGACAGGGCATTTATTGCCGGTTGGGTGGATATCTTGCTGTCAGTCATCAAACCTTCTTTTACGCCATGGTTATTAATGTATATTCTAATAAAATAATGGAATTAATAAAAATGCAATACAAAATATTTAACTAAAAGAAGAAGATCTCAGCTTGTTGACTATCGGCGGGAATACCTTTAAGAAGTAGTCTATCTGTTCCAGGGTATTTTCAAATCCCAGGGTAATGCGTATAGACCCCACCGCTTCCTCACAGCTTAGCCCCAGAGACATCAGGGTAGCCGAAGGCTTGGCAGAAGAAGAAGCGCAGGCAGAACTTCCCGACACAGCTATTCCTGCCTGGTCCAGTTCGGCAACTATAGCCTGGCCGCTGATATTTTTGAGGGTGAAGTTACAGTTGCCGGGAAGCCTTTTGGCAGGGTGGCCGCAGAGCTTGATATCCTTCACTGTCCTTAGCAGCCCATCTATCAGATACTCCCGTAATACGGTAAGCCGTATAATCTTGTCCACCAAATTATGGTGGCCTATCCTTGCTGCTTCAGCCAGGCCTACAATACCGGGCACGTTTTCTGTTCCCGACCGCAGGTTGCGCTGCTGGCCGCCTCCAAAGATCTGGGGCATTATCTTGGTGCCTTTCTTAATATAAAGGGCTCCTACACCTTTGGGCCCGTATATTTTATGACCGGATACTGATAACAGGTCTACATTTAGTGCGGATGCATCAGTGTCTATATTGCAGAAACTCTGTACAGCATCAGTATGAAAAATTATTCCTTCCTGGCGCAGAATGCTGCCAATATGTCTTATGGGCTGTATGGTACCAAACACATTATTGGCATGCATTATAGTAACCAGTATGGTTTCTTTGGTAATTGAATCTTTGACCAGCCGGGGATCCACCAAGCCCTGGCTGTCTACAGGCAAAAGGGTTATCCTGTATCCTTTCCTTTCCAGCATTTTCAGGGGGATGTTTACTGACGGGTGCTCTATGCTGGTGCTTATAATATGGTTTCCTTTCTGGCGGTAGGCTTCCGCTATGCCAAAAATAGCCAGATTATTGCTTTCGGTGCCTCCGCTGGTAAAAATAATCTCAGAGGGGTTTGCGCCCAGGGCAGAAGCCACCTGTTTTCTGGCTGATTCTACTTGCTCTTGTGCCTGCTTGCCCAGCCTGTGGCCTGCGGAGGGATTTCCGTAAATGTTATTTAAACATTGGGCGATCTTTTGGGCCACTTCCGGTAAAACCGGAGTTGTAGCGCTATGGTCAAAGTATATATATGTGGAAGAATAGTCCATATCATACTAATTTAATGGCATAAATCGAATTAAAAACTACCACCCTTTCGCCGAGCTGTCAATAAACAATTATTGTTTTGGAAACTAAATGATTAAAATGATTTAATTTATAAGGTATAATAATCCAAAAAATGAAAAAGTTTGCCAAAACCATATCTTATATATTTGACGGGTCCTACATATCGATTCCCGTCTATATTGTTATCTGCCTAACAATAGTGGACAGCTGGATAGCAGCTATAGGCTGGGCTCTGCTGTGCATCCTTTTTGCCACTATAATACCTTTTTTATACGTATTTATACTGTACCGTAAAAAGAAGATATATGATTTGCACCTGCCCAACAGGGAAAACCGGATCAGACCCCTAATAGTGGCCCTGATAAGCTATATAATGGGATTTTTTATCCTGTATGTGCTGGGATCACCCCTGTTTTTAAAAGCAATTTTTGCAGTAAGCATAGTAAATGGTTTGATTCTGACCACTATTACCTATTTCTGGAAAATTAGTTTCCACACCAGCTGGATTACGGTTACCGCTATAACCTTTTATATCCTGTTTGGGCATTGGATGCTTCTGCTTCTTTTGCTGATACCTTTTATTGGCTGGGCCAGGGTTACTATTAAAAGACATACCATAATGCAGGTAATACTTGGTTCGATAATATCGGCCATAGGAACCATCTTTATATATTCCAGGTATGGGTTTTTACATCTGAACCTGTAAGACAATTCTCTGGGCCAGGCCATGCACAAGATAAAAAGCATACAGTTCCAGGGAAGCCAGAACCAGGGCTGAAACTGAAGGAATAATCAAATTTTTTGAAAAAAGCCGGTCTGCTTTCTGGGCCAGGGGAGGTACCAGCAGCATTACCGTCAGGTTTATAAAGTAAAAGGTAAAAGCGACCGAAAAAGCAGAAAGGTAGTAAAAGAATAATCCGGTAAAGTCCCACCGTGCCAGGGTAAGGGCAATAAATGCCCCCAAGCTTCCCAGGAATACGGCAAGTTTCCACTTTTCTGCCAGTATTCTATCTTGGGTGGATTGCCGGTAGTACTGAAAGACAAACACCGGATATATTATGGCCATAATGGATGCACCGCATAAAAAACCGGTTATAAACCTTACAATATTATTGGTAGATATAACTGACAGATAGGAGAGCAGGCCGTCAACCAGGGTAGAGGCAATAAACAGCAGCAAAATAATTAAAACCCAGACCGGGGGAAGTCCGCTCTGCCGTTTTCGGTACAGGGCAAAAAGCAGCAAAGCAGAAATAAAGAAACCCAGGTATATGCCATTGCACCGGGCACAGATGTTTATCAAAATGGGCCCGAAAGACAGGCATCTTTCAGGGAGCTGGTGGCAGACTGCAAAACCAATCTTTTCAATAATTATATCTATAAGCATATCAGTATTTTTTCATATCGTCTTCCAGCCGGTTAAAACCACGGTCAATCATCATTATAAGTATTTTATGCAGGGAAGGATTGGATGAGGCAACAGTAGACATCTGGTATTCTTTGCCTATACCCATAAGGGGATGGCTGGTCAGATCCCTGCCATAAGCGTCGGTTACCACTCCTCCTGATTCCTTGAGCACCAGGTAACCGGCAGCAATATCATATGGATAGTTATTAATGATGCTCCCCTGGCCAACATGCATATAGTTTTTTTCCAGAACCGGGAAATCTGTAACCAGCCGGTGGCCAATATCAATATAACAGTCCAGCTGTCCGGATGCCACCTTGGTCATAGAGAAGGAAGCGCTGCCCAGTCCAAAAAGGGTACCATTAAAATTAGACACATCAATAAGCTCTTCCAGCACCGCTATAAGAGGCACTATGGGCCTACCCCTCAGGCCTATGGACCAGAACAGGGAATCAATTTCTGAATTGTTGGAAGGAGAGGGCTTATAGCTGTGGTTTTTTTCAATAATTATTATGCCTTCACCCTTTTTAGCACAGTAAAGCCGGCCTGATTTTATTTCCTGAACCACCGCTAAATTTATATCTCCCAGGACAGCTTCTTCGCTGTAGGGGCAGGCAGCAATAGAAATACAGCTGGATTCCAGTCCGCAGGCAGCAGCCCGGGTTCCATCTATGGGGTCGATAATAAGCAGATCCCGGGGTTTTCCCACCCCTACCAGCCCCCGGTCTTCGGAATAGTAAGCTATATCCCGGGCCTCTTTTTCCAGGTAGTTGGATAAAAAATGTTCGGATATATCATCTATAAAAAAGGTTGAATCTCCACCTATGGCCTTGCCCGAAATTCTTTTGGACTCGGGCTTGCCAAAATAGGGAAGTACTGTTTCCCTTATTTTATGGGAAAGTTCTATTATCTGTTTCTCTTCCATTGCCTAAGAAGTTTACTATAACTTTAATCAAAATTATAGTTTTATTAATATTATATTGGTAGAATAAAGCTAATTTTATGTCTAGAAAGGTTTGGCCATGATATATGATTTTCATACACACACCTTTTTCTCTGATGGAATTAACAGCCCAATTGAATTGATCCGGTATGCGGTCTCTTACGGGTACGGATGCATAGCTCTAACCGATCATGCAAGTTACTCCAATATTGATTTTGTACTGGAGAATGTGGTCAAGGATTGCCAGCTGGCCCAAAAATACTGGGATGTTGTGGCAATACCGGGAGTAGAGATAACCAATGTGCCGGCCAAAAGCATTGACCAGATGGCAGAATATGCCAAAAGCAAAGGTGCAAAATTGGTGGTGGTTCATGGCCAGTCAATTGTGGAAAGGGTAGAAGAAGGAACCAACTGGGAGGCGGTTAATTCCAGACATGTTGATATTCTGGCCCATCCGGGGCTGATTACCGAAAGGGAAGCAAAAGCAGCTGCCGAAATGGATATTTTTTTAGAAATTTCAGGTAGAAGCGGCCACAGCCTGGGCAATGGCCGTACAGTCCTTAAGGCCAACCAGGCGGGAGCCAGGTTGTTGATAAATACTGATTCTCATAGCCAGAATGATCTGTTTAAGCAAGAATTCCAGGAGGAGGTTGGCCTGGGAGCAGGGCTTAGTCCGGAGGAAGTAAAAGAAATTATTAAGGTTAATGCTAAACTGATGCTAAAAAAGATAGGTGTCGGTTCCTGATAAAACTTATATCTCTATGTGCCTAAAATAGATATTTTATGGCTATAGCAGCCATACACAGATAAGTTTTAGTATTATTTTTTCTGTTGACAATGAATTGTAGTTGATGAAATAATTAATAAAAAGTAATAGTAAGGATTGGTATGAACGATAAAGAAGAAGTAGAAGAAGTCAAATCCGAGATAATCAATGCTGAGCAAAAGCCAGGAGTAATGGCTATTGTTTCCCTGATTCTGGGTATTGTTGCCGTACTCTGTTGCTGGATCCCTTTCCTGAATTTTATTCTGGGAATAGCTGCCATAGTGTTGGGTATATTGGAACTTAAGAATATTAAGAAGAAGAGTACCAGCGACAAGGGTAAAGTAATGGCTATTGTAGGTATAGTCCTGGGTGGAATAATAGTAGTATGGGGCATAGTTTCCATAATAACCCTGGGGGCAGCATACCTTATGAATATGCCTAGAATGTACCAGAGTTGGTAATAAGGGACATACTCTACTTTTTAGGGGCAAGCCTCTGCCACCAGAATGCATATAGATCTTTTGCGCCCAATGGGCTTGCTATGCCGGTATGCTCCCGGTGCACCGGCATTTATATTGCATTTTTATTATCACTGATTGTAATGGTGGTTCTGGACCGGAGAGCTAAAATCAACCTCCCTCCCAAAAAAATTTTATGGGGTATGCTGGCTGTACTGCTGGTCATGGGGGCAGATGTGGCAGTTTCAACCCTTCAAATCTATGACTCCGGCAATATTATAAGGTTTTTTACCGGTTTCATGTTTGGCTGGAGCCTTCCCCTGGTATTGCTGCCTTTAAAGAATTTATTACTGTTTCGGACCGGTGTAAACAGCTACTACCTTAAGTCAAAAACCAGATGGGCGGCCTGGGCCAGCCTCGGTGTTTTGTTTATGGCCGCTTTTTATTTTTCCAGGGCACCACTGTTCTGGCTATGGTCGACCCTGTCGGTATTGGGACTGGTTGTATTTGCTGCCCTGTTGCTGGTTCTGTTAATCAGCCTATTCCCTAATTGCGGAGGCAGGGTAACCAGGGGCTGGATGCAGGCAGGGGCATACCTGGCCGGTTTTATTGCTTCCCTTCTTATCCTGAGCGGCCTTTCTGCCCTGAGAATTTACTGGTTTTAATATGGCAGATACAGGTCTGGTGCAGTTTAAACCATAATCTTTGGTTTATATGAGAAGGTAATTTAAAGGTTCTCGTCCATGCTTCCCGACCTGAAGCCGGCCAGGTCTATGGTGATATAATTAAAACCCAGCCCGGTCAGGTAATCATGAATCTTATGGTTGAGCTGGTTTTTAAACAGCAGCGGCAGTTTATCTGGCTGCAGCTCTATCCTGGCCAACGGATGGTGATACCTTACCCTTACCACCTCAAAACCCAGCTCCTTTATATACTGCTCTGCCAGGGCAATCTGATTGAGATGCCGGGCATCAAGTTTTTGGCCGTAGGGTATCCGGGATGCAAGGCAGGCTGAAGAAGGCAAATTATAATTGGACAGGCCCAGCAACCCGGCGCATCGCCTTACCTCTTCTTTGGTAAATCCCAGCCGGGCTAGAGGGCTTAGCACTTTCATCTGTTGTAAAGCCCGGATGCCGGGCCGGTAGCTGTTAAGATCATCTACATTACTGCCTTCAATAATATGGTTGAATCTTAGTTGCTGCTGCAGGCTGCCAATATTGGAAAAAATGTTTTGCTTGCACCAGTAGCACCGGTTTCTGGGGTTGTCCCTTATGTTCTCTACCTCCAGCAAATTCAGGGTAAGAAGATATTGTTTTATACCAATTTCCTGAGCTATTTTACGGGATTGGTCTGCTTCCTGCCGGGGTACAAGTTCGGATACCGCAGTAGCGGCAACCGCCGAATCCCCCAGAGTACAATAAGCAATCTTTGCCAGCAGGCTGCTGTCTACGCCTCCCGAAAAGGCCACTACTGCAGATTTGAGGTTATAAATATACTTTTTTAATTTTTCAATTTTTTCACGCATAGGGTATTATCATGTTATCAGCAACATGGTTTAATTGAAATTATATTTAAATTAAGGCTGGATTTCGCCAGGTTAAAGCGGAGGGATTTTAATGGATAAATTTCTATATATTGACTGTTTTTCAGGGATAAGCGGGGATATGATGGTAGCCGCCCTGCTGGATTTAGGTTTGGACCTGGAAATAATCCGGCAGGAGCTAAAAAAACTGCCCCTAGAAGGTTATGAAATAGAACTGCTGGAGACCAGAGTAAAATCTCTGGCTGCTAAAAAGTTTGAGGTAAAGATAATAGAGCAAGAAAGCAGGAACTACCGGGATATCCGGAGCATGTTAGAACAAAGCAGGCTGAAAGAAAGCATTAAAAAGGATAGCCTGGATATGTTTGGGATACTAGCCCGGGCTGAAGCTAGGGTTCACGGCTGCAATGAAGAACAGGTTCATTTTCATGAGGTGGGGGCCATAGACTCCATCGTGGATATAGTCAGTGTGGCTACTGCCATAGATAAACTAAAAATTACCGGAGTTTACAGTTCAAACATACCTCTGGGCAGGGGCATGGTGGACTCAGATCACGGGAAGATACCGGTTCCTGCCCCAGCAGTTTTGGAGATACTTAAAGGCTTGCCGGTATATGCAGGGCCCTTTGAGTTTGAAACCACTACTCCTACCGGGGCGGCAGTTATTAAAAAATATGTCCAGGATTTTATACCCCTGCCGGAAGCGTCCATTGAAGCTGTTGGCACCGGGGCGGGCAGCCGCCAGCATACAAGCATTCCCAATGTTCTGAGGCTTCTAAAATTTAGCACACCGGTTGAGGCCAAACCATCCGGCCTTAAATTACTGTCTGCCAATATAGATGATTTAAGCCCGGAAATTATGGGATATGTGGCTGAAAAACTGTTAGAGCAGGGAGCCCTGGATGTATGGATTGAAAATATATTAATGAAAAAGGGAAGACCGGGATTCAAACTGTGTGTACTGGCTCCTGCCGCCAGGGAAAACCAGCTCACATCTTTAATCTTTTGCCAGACTACTACTCTGGGAGTGCGCAGCATAAGCGTGGACAGACATACTGTTGACAGACAGGTAATCCAGTTAAACTTAAGCTATGGAAAAGCCTTGATTAAACTGGGGCTCTATAAGGGTAAAGTAGTAACCGCAGAACCTGAATACGAATCCTGCTTTTCCCTGGCCCAGCAAACCGGCAGGCCTTTAAAACAGGTTTATCAGGAGGTAAAGCAGATCTACCATGAGAAAGCGGAGTAGCCGCTTCTTTTAAGGTATTGGGTCTATTTGTATTGTGCCTAATGAGTAAGATTTCTTTTTTCCAGGAGGTAAAATTTCAGGATTTCCTGCACGATGGCTACTATAGGAACCGCTAACAGCAATCCCCAGAAACCGAAGATAGCACCTCCGGCAATAAGGGAGAAGATTATTACGGCCGGGTGAATACTTACCTGGTATTTCATTATAGTAGGAGTTATAAAATAGTTATCTATCTGCTGTATGGCAATGAACAGCAGAACTACCAGCAAGGCTTTTAAGGGGGATATAAACAGTGCGGTAAGGGCTGCCGGTACTGCACCCAGAATTGGGCCCAAAAATGGTACCATGTTGAGGATGCCTGCTATAAAGCCCAGCAGTATCGCAAAATCCACCCTTAAGATCAACAGCACTATGGTACACAAGACCCCCACAATAAAGGATATCAGTAGCTGTCCTCTCAGATACCTGCCGGCCACCATGTTTATCTTGTCTATAAGAGTTACTGCCTGGGGCCTTAAACTGACCGGCAGCACTTTTATAAATATGCTTCTAAGCTTATTGGTATCCTTCAGGACATAAAACCCTATTATGGGGCCTATTATAAAATTAACCACCCAGTTTATTATGTTCTTGGTAAAGATAGTGGCCTGCTGAAATAGGTCTATCCGGTTTAGGTCCATTCTGTCCAAGAAATACTGGGTAATGGCACTGGTATCCCTGGGAATAAATTCACTCCCCATTAAATTTTCAACATTCTGGACAAGGGTGCTGTTGGTTAAAAAATCATCAATTACCGTGGTCAGGTTTTCCAGATAGGAAGGGAAATTACTAATAAAAACCTTAAACTGGTCTATCACCAGGGGAATAAGGAAAAAGAATACATTAAAGATTATTCCCAGAAATAATATATAAGTAATGATTACTGCAAATATTTTTTTCATCTTTCTCTGCAGAAGCAGAACCAGGGGGGTAAGCAGATAGGCGATAGCTATGGCAATGAGCAGGGGGATAACTGCCAGCTTAATCAAATAGACAAAATAAAACAGCAGCCCTATTATAATCAGCAACCCTATAATTGACCAGCAGAATATTCCTACTCTTTTGATTGAATCAGTATTTTTTTGGGGCTGTTTTGAATTCATTTCTTTTAGTACTTTTTTACAAATTATATAAGTATTTATAACTTATAACAACATACAAGTTTTATATTGGATATCATGGCAACTGATTGAAGTAGCATAGTTATTGTGATAAAGTTTAAAATCAACAAAATTATTTTTTTGAGGTATAAATTGCTCAAGGATACATTAGGTGCCTATATTGATAACATGGCAAAATTTCTTATTTTTATAGGTGCCAGCCTGTTAATTATTCTGGTGCTTTTTCTGGTTTCAAACCGGCATAAGAAAGCTGGCCTGAAAACCATGGAAGGATTTAAAAAAGGACCATACCTGTATAAGAACCTGATGGCACTGGGTACTGTTTTTTTAACCCTTATATTTTCTATATTGTTTATATCAGATATAATTCTTCTGATATACGAATTAAAGCTGGGGCCACCCCTGTATATTCTGGCAGGTTTTATCCTCCTTTTAATATTTATGTCTGCATATGTGGTAAAATCCAGGGTATTTAACCAGGACAGTTAATAATGAAAACAGCAGTAAAAAAAAACTTGAATATATTGGTAACCGGGTTTGGTTGCTGTAAACAGGAGATATATGCAACCAGAAGTCCCCTGTATGATTTGGAAAGATTCGGGGCTACTTTTGTATCCTGTCCCGAAGATGCGGATCTGCTGATTATACAGGGTTTCATGAACCCCCAGATGCAGGCCAGAATAATCAATTTCTATAACCGGATGGCCCATCCTAAATGGGTAGCTTTAGTGGGAACCTGTGCCCTGGAGGGCTGTACCTTGGGCGATAATGCAGATCAGATGAAACAGCTGAAAAAGGAAATTCCGGTGGACTTATACGTACCCGGCTGTCCGCCAAGGCCGGAAGCATTTATTTATGCAATATTAAGGTTAATGGACAGGCAAGATTAATGGTAAAAAAAATGTTTAGCAAAGGCTATGGTTCGCCCCATTATGTATATATAGACAGGCTGGAAAAAAAGCTGGTTCAACAACTGGGTGCAAAAATAGGCCGCATCCAGAAAATGGGTGGAAATATGCTGTGTGAAATTGGCGGCTCAGACCTTAAAAATCTTCTAAAAGAGCTGAAGGATAATCCGGAGTTTTCCATAAGCAGTTTCAGGGATATAAAACTTTTCTGGAAAAGGGGCAATCCCTATGCGCTGATTGTGCTGTATTCATATGAGAACAATTTTAATTTGCTTATCAGGGTTCCCCTCAGCGCTGAAGGTTACCGGAACCTTTATTTTGGCCTGGTACAGACTACTGCTGAATATTTTCCGGAAGCAGGATTTTTTAAAAGGCATAAACTATTGGAGCGGGAAGAGCTTGATTTTAGTCTGTATAGCCAGCCAGCCAGCGGCCTGGACAGCTTTGATATACATGGCCAGCTAAACCAGGGCAGGATAACCAGGGCAATTGTGGATGTGTCACTGGCCAACATATCTCAGCATGGACTGCTGAACAGGCAGGATTTACTGGGAAGGGTAGCTGTGATAAGCATGTTTGACTATGATGCAGGAATATTCCCGGAGATAGGATTATGTACGGGCATAGAAAAACTGCTTAATATCAGAGTGCCCAAAAGGGCCAAGGCTTTAAGGATGATAGTTAGTGAGCTGTCCCGCATAGCCAGCCATCTTGGCAGCATAAGCAATGTGCTGGAAGCTGTGGGATACGATATTCTCTACAGCCAGGTATCAATACAGAGAGAACATGTTTTAAAAATTATGGAAACAATAACCGGAGCCAGGCTTCTGCCAAATTTTGTCCGCATAGGGGGAGTAAAAAAAGATATTAATTATGAGAAGATAACTACCATAAAAAAGGTTTTGCCTGTCCTGCTGAAAAAGATAAGGGATATTGAAGCGAATATGATGGAAAATATTCTGGTTTTCAACAGGCTAAAAGGCAAGGGTGTCCTTACCAAAGAACAGGCTATTAGCTTTGGAATATCCGGTCCCAATCTAAGGGCTACCGGTGTCAGAAAAGATTTGAGAAAGGAAAAAGACTATCTGCTTTATGAGGGAATATCTTTTACTACACCCCTGGGCAGATACGGTGATTGCCTGGAAAGGGTAGCTGTAAGGTTTAAGGAAATTTATCAGTCACTGAAAATAATCCATTATTGCCTGGTAAATATTCCGGAAGAAGAAGCAAGAAAGGCCAAAAAGGTTGCAGACCAGGGCTTTCCTTCCAAGCCTTATTTCTCCAGTGTAGAGTGCCCCCACGGTATGTTTCATATATATATGGAGACCGGAAGCAGCGGTATAGAAGCCATGGCAGTTATGGGGCCTTCCATTAACAGCCTAATGGCTGCAGAAAAAATACTGGAGGGCTCATTACTGGAAGATGTGTCCCTGATTATGGCCAGCCTGGATATAAGCGGCGGCGAGATTGTAAGGAACAGGTGGGGTTAATTATGCTGATGATCTTAAAGAAAGTTTTATATGTATTTTTAACCCTGGGTATTAATCTGTATATTTGTTCCTACCTTATGTCTAAGGTCTCGGCCAGGGTAGAGTCAAGGAGGGGTTATGCAGCCAGCAGATTCGGCAGTATAACCTATCCATATTTTAAAACGATAAAATATCTTTCCAAGCAGAGCAGTATAAATTTATGGGATGCTCTATTGTTTTTGTTTTCTATTTTGCTGTGGGCGGTGATACCCATAAATGCCAGTATACTGATTCTGGATTTCAATTCAGGGTTTGTGGTTTCCATCCTGTTTTATCTGGCCGTTCTGGCCATGCATGTGCTGGCTGCCAGGTCCAGGTACAAGTGGATGCCTGATCACATATTCAGGGAAGCAGCCACCATAGCTTCATTGTTTTTGCCGGTCTTAATCAGTTTAATATCGGTAATAATGATAAATAATACCATGAATTTAAAGGAGCTGGTTAACCAGCAATATGATTACTGGAATATAGTATACCAGCCTCTGGGTTTTCTGGTGGTGTTCATAGTTGCTGTTCTGCAGGTAAAGGTATGGGGGCTGACCAGGAAAAATGTGACCCTATATGGCAGAAAAATTGAGAAGGAAGGCAATGGTTTGCCCCGGGCATTAAGCAGGTTTTCTAAATACATGCTGTTATTTTATATTATTGCATTAATGAGCATATTTTATTGGGGAGGCTGGCTGGACCTGTATTTTATTGATGGCAATCTGCTGCTGATTTTAAAATTTTATGTTATGTTTATGCTGGTAATACTTATAGAAAAGGCAATACCGGAAATTGATAGCTATAAGTATATAGTAGACATAAACTGGAAGTTTTTAGTACCGGTTTCTGTTTTTAATTTTTTATTAACCCTGATTTTCCTGATAGTAAGAAAGGTATATGGACTAATTTAGATGATAAGGATAATAAGAAATTTTTTAAAAAATTTAGGGAATTCGCTTACCAGGCCGGTGACGGTTAATTATCCTAAAGAGAAGATAATTATACCGGAAGGCAGCAAGGGCATGTTGCACTTGAAGCTTGACCCGGATAACCTGGAAATTATCTGTGATACCTGTGAAAAATGTGTGGAAGCCTGTCCCCAAAACTGCATCAGCCTGAAAAAAAGCAGTGACCAGAAAGGACAAGTAGTGCTGGAAGAATTCTACCTGGATGCGGGTAAATGTATTTTTTGCGGCAACTGTGTAGAGGTATGCGGCAAGAAAGGCCTGGAGATGTCCTACAGGTATCAGCTGACAGAATACGAAAGAGAAGGGCTGGTTTTTGAGAAGCTGGACCTGGTAAAGCAGGCAGATTTTGTCATTAGAGATTTTTGGTCAAAATAGGAAATGATTCAGACAGTAATTAACAATTTACAACTTGCATTTATAATAATTATAACGCTTATGTCTGTACTGTCTGTATTTTTAAAAAAAGACCGGGCCAGGCTGGTGCTCTATTTCTTTATAATGCTGGCCTTATGCATTTTTGCCCTTCTTCTTTATTCAGGGGTATTTGTGCTTATTCTGGGTACTTATTTCCTGGTTCTATACATACCGGTATATTATTTTTATCATCATGACCAGGTGCCAGGGGCTAAAGGTGGCCATATAAGGCGGTGGGAGCTGGCAGGGGCAATAATAGCAGTAGCGGCGTTGGGATTTTGGTTTTATCGAAGTTCCGTACCAACGGTGGCTGGATTGGAAAGGGTGGAGACCATAACCATACTTAATTATCTGGATGTAGCTATCGAGTATTTTCAAAATTACTATTTGCTAATAGTTTTGCTGATGGGGGCAATCTTTGTATCCCTGGTATGGTTTATATTAATTATTGATAAACGGAGGCAATAGTTTTGCAGTTAAACATAGTGGTATATATAAGTTTCTTTCTATTCCTGCTGGGCCTGTTTGACCTTATATACTTTAAGGGTTTGGTCAGGGTAGCCTGGGGGCTGCAGCTGATTATTTTCTCCATCCTTATAAATTTTTTAAGTTTTTCATTTTTCTTATACCAGGGGTCTCTCTGGGATAAAACTATGATGATAATGGCTTTGATCCCGGTTTATATGCTTTTGTTTATGCTATTTTTTTATGCCTATTCCATACTTGAAGGAGAAAGGGCAGACTTGATGATACAGCTTAATTTTTTCGAGTGGGATAAAAGCATCTGGTGGGGGGAGGATAACCGGTGATGGCTTTTTTGGAATACCTCAGGGCCAATCTTAATTTTATTTATGCAGTAATAGCTATAGGTATAGCCATAGTGGTAAATACTTTTTTTGGCCTTTCTAAAAAACAGGAAATAAAGAAACTATCCCTGGCAGTTGCCTTGATGGGCATGGGAGCCTCAATCTTTTTTACTATTTACAGTTTTATTACCCGGGGAGTATCTACCAGTATGGTGTTATCTTTTGGTTCCATACATCTGGCTGAAATGCTGCTGATTTTGTTCATAGCATTAAACCTGCTGGTATTCCTGTCACTGGGCCAGTATAATCAGGACGACTTTACCAAGATAATTATAATATTTTTATTCGGCCTGGCTTCCCTGCTGGTTTTGGTGCTGTCCAGGAATTTTTTGGCCATTCTGGTGGCTTGGTCTTTGTTTGTGCTTTCTAATTTCCTTCTGATTACCGGTGGCTCGGGAGAGAAAGAAAGTACCTACATTTTAAAATTTTTCCTGAACTCTGTATTTGCATTGTTGTTGATGCTTATCGGATTTTCTTTCCTGTATTCAGTAACCGATTTTAAGAACCTGCAGCAGGTACTGGAATCAGGATCTCCGGATAATCCCTTTTATGGTATAAGCTTTTTATTCATTATGTTTTCTGTTTTTATTTTTATGTGCGCCTATCCCCTGCATGGAAATTACCTGAAACTGGTAAAGCGTACCAACAGCATGGTAACCTCGGTTATCTGGCTTTTTTATCTGCCTGCCGGCTTTATAATACTGCTAAAATTCAGGGAGGTAGCCTATTATTTTCTAACCGAATACAACGTGCTGCCCCCGGTGTTACTGGCTATAGCTGCCATATGTATACTGGGTCCGGCCATAGGAGCCTTTTCTACCAGAAGTCTTAAGAGGATTCTGGGTTTTAACTATCTTACCTTTATAGGCCTTGCCCTGCTGGGGTTTTCATTGTTTTCTGCAGGGATGGTTGAAGGCAGCAGGCTGGAATGGATGATTCTGGCCAATATTTTAAACATGGTAATCTGCATAATTCCGGTCTGGGTTATTTTTTCCAGGCTGCCGGATTCAGTAGACAGCCTTAAGGGGTTTATGAGGGGTTATACTTATCTGGGTATAAACATGTTTATAGTAATGCTAAGCTGGCTGGGTATGGCAGGTACGCCCGGGTACATGTTAAGGCACTTCATGCTGGCGCCACTAGCCCAATACATCAGAGAGGGCAATACGGGCCTGTTATCTGGTTTAGATATAGCAACCCTGGCCGTAGTTTGTGTTGCTTTTTTGCTTATTGCGGCAAACATGGTCAGGCTATGGGTGTTTATGTTTTCCGGCAGCAAAGACAAGGCAGGGCCCAATGTATATTACCACCGCGCCTACCATGTTTATGTAACCCTGTTTACCCTGCTGGTTCTGGCCCTGGGCATATGGGGCCTGCTGGAGTTAACAGGGGTAATTTCTGCCTCAGGCATCAGTGTGATTAATCCCGGTTTTTTAAGACCACCTTCGTAATATGGATGCAGAACAGCAACAGAAGAGATTTAATATAAAACACCTGTTACTGGTTATTCTGGTATTAATTATTGGCTTGGGTGTGGTATTAAGCATAAGGCAGCTGCCCTTTGACCGGGAGTATGAACCCCCTACAGCCCTGGTAAATATGCTGCCCCGCTATAGAGTAATAGACATGGATGACATTGGTATTGAAACCGATGCTGACAGGGATGGCATAAATGACCAGAAAGATATAATGCTGGGAGCCAAAAAACAGCTGGAAGTAAAAGCAAAAAATATATTGCTCATGCCTGATGAGCCCAATTATTATCAGGGAGGGGATCCACCTGGGGACCTGGCGCTGGCCACCGATATTGTGGACAGGGCTTTCAGGGAAGCTGGCTATGGTTTAAGGGAGCTGGTAAATGAGGATATCAACCAGAACTTTGACCAGTATCCGCTGCGGGCTATCTGGAATCAGAAATACAGCGATCCGGATATTGATTATCGGCGGATCCAGAATCTGGAGGTCTTTTTCAGGCGCAACGCAGAACCGTTAACCGCAATTTTTAATCCCGCCGAAAAAGACAACCTGCAGCAGTGGCTTCCCGGAGATGTGGTATTCTTTGATATGGACAGGGACGGGTACACAGACAATGTTGGAATTGTCTCTGACAGCACCACCAGAAGCGGTGCTACCAAGGTTATATATAATTACATTGAGCCGGGATATACGGTGGAAAAAGACATATTGGGAAAAGAGAAAATTACCGGTCACTTCCGTTATCCTAAACCGGATGCTTTTTAAATAACCTGAGACAGCCAGCTTTTATCTTGGACCAGATATTTCCACTGTATCTTTGGCTGAAATCATCCATGGCCTGGGAGAGATTTATCTGTTTGCCGTATTTATCCTGGATGTTTTGCTGATGTTCATATAACCAGACCAGAAGATCAGATTTGGTCCTGTGGGTAAAAATATCCACAATGTGGGATTTTTCTATTTTTTTAATAGCTGGGTCATAAACCCGGTCATACCATATTGCTGCTGCCTGCTTAAAATTAAGCTTCTTTTCCCCGTTCTGGTTCAGGTCATACATATACTGGTTTATCTGATTTAGCAATACATCATATTTGCCGGGTATAGTCAGCCTTATCTTTATCCGGGGGCGTGATTCAGACAGCCCGGTCAACTCCAGAAAGTTTTCTCTTTCGGTAAGTATAAACATGTCTTTGGGGTCCATCTGCCTGGTCACCGGAAACCTGGTTAAAAACTCTGTTATCTCTGCATCTATATAGTTTACTCCCATTTTTCTGGCCACACTTACC
The DNA here is from genome assembly GCA_022396035.1 of Actinomycetes bacterium. NCBI lineage: Bacteria > Bacillati > Actinomycetota > Actinomycetes > Actinomycetes bacterium. The sequence continues at coordinate 51,277 of JAIOXO010000005.1, forward strand.
CGGTGGTTGCCGTCCACTACAAAGTACATCTCCCCTACTTTATAAAGTTTTACCAGAGGAAGATCTTCAAACCTGGAGTAAGCCTTATATATTTTACTCCATCTGTATTCCAGGTGTCCCTTTTTGGGTAAAAAATGGCGGTCAAAATCCCGGTAGCGGTCAACACTGCCCACAATAGAGTCTGTAGGCACCGGTTTTATTCCCAAGTACCTCTGGTTTTTAAGGTTCAGCCTCTTGCTGATCTTATCAAAAGAAAGAAGGCGGTTTTCTTTTCTGGTGACCACAGACCTCAGGTCGCCAAGCAAAGATTTGAACCTGGCCTGATCAAAGGCATCATTTGGATTATTATCAAATAACATAAGCACAACCTATACCTCTACCACCCTGAAACCATAGGCGTTTATTACTTTGGTGGAATTTACTTCAGTCAGCCAGTTGTCATCAATGCCGTATAGATGTACATGGCCATGCACCAGATATCCGGGCTTAAATTTTCTTATAAAATGATTGAAGCACTTAAAGCCCCGGTGGCATAAATCGGAGCCGTCATGAAACCCATAGGGCGGAGCATGGGTTACCAGAAGGTCCAGATATCTTTTTTTAAATAATTTATTTAGATACATCCTCGGTTTGAGCCGTAAAATCTTAAGGCACATTTCAAAATCTGTATACTGGTAATCTCCCCTGCTGTAACGGTAGGATCCTTCCAGCCCGCCAATCAACAGCCCCTTATAGTTTATTACCCTGTTATCCAGATTGATGCAGCCCTGGGGTATATTCTTTTTCAGTCCGCCCTCCTTAAATATTTTTTTCTTATGGTGGTTTCCAAAAACATAGTACAGGGGTTTATTGAGCATGGTTACTATATATTCCAGGTAGGAGGTGGGTAAATCCCCACAGGAAATTATCAGGTCTATATCTGCCATCTTTTTGCTTATGGCCGGGCTGTATAAAAAATCTACTACCTTATCGCTTAGAAATAAAATTTTCATGACAATTTTTAATGATAATTTTTTTATCCTGTATTTGCAATGTTTGCCTTTTGGCCCCTATTTCTGTAAAAATAGTAATAAGTATATTAAAATATGCTCTAAATTATGGAAAAAAGAAGCAATCTTAAGATTAAGATGGTAACCATATCCATTATGGCTGCGGTTCTGATAGGAGCAGTTCAGTTGGGGCTGCCTTCACCCCTTGAAGCCATAACCCTGCAGGAACTGGGGGAAAGGGTATCCAGATTAAGTACAGAAGAGGAGCAGCTGGTAGAAGCTATAGTAGCCTCCGAAACCCAGGTTCAAATTAACCAGGAACGACTGCAGTCATTAAACCAGGATCTTGAAAATTATGAAAAACAGCTGGAGGATTTGTATGTTAAAAGAAAACAGCTCAAGGAAAGTTTAAAACAGAGACAGCAGCTCTTAATGGAGAGGATGGTATATACCTATAAATACGGTAACGATGAAATTACAAAGTTTGTCTTATCGGCAAAAAATTTAAATGAAGTGGTAAATAACCTTTACCTGTTTAAAAATATAATGGAAAGGGACGCGGAGCTTATAGAGGAATACCGGTATGAAAGAGAAGAATTTGACCGGGTCTCCAGAAAATCTGAGGAAAAGAAGGTAGAGGTAGAGCAAACCAGGGAAAGGGTTTTGGCTGAACAGCAGAAACTCCAGCAGAGTATTGCTTACAACCAGGCTCTCCTGGATCAGGTAAAAAATGAAAGATCGGAAGTGGCAACCCTGCTGTCCGAGATCAAAAAAAGAATCGCCCAGGTGCAACCCCCCGGCCTGACCCTGGTAGGTGAATGGGACATGGTTGCTACTGCTTACTATTCGGGAGGCGGAGGACTTAATGGAAACGGAATTACTGCTATAGGCTTAAGGGTGAGAAAGGGAATTGTGGCTGTGGATCCTAAAACAATACCGCTGGGTACCCGGCTGTATATTCCGGGATATGGAGAAGCCCTGGCAGCAGATACCGGAGGCTGGATAAAGGGCAACCGAATTGATCTAGGTTTTGAGTCACTGGAAGAATGCTATCGTTATGGCCGTCGTAAAATAAAAGTGTATCTGGTGGATGATTAAACCATCTTGAGTACTTTGGAAAGTGAACGGAAATCCTCGGTATATCTCTCTTCACTTACTCTCTTTTTAACCATCACATCATGAGGGCTGTAGAAAGGAACCAGCTTGAAAGAAGGATTCTCAAATACCCGCATGTGAATATCATGGATATCCTGGTATTCCTTCTCCACCGAGAAGAAATGTTTCAGTATTATATTGGAAGTCTTGAGTCCCAGGGAAACTATAATATGAGGGGTGGTTATGGAAATCTCTTCATTAAAATAGTGGATACAGTTCTGTATGTATTCCGGCTTCATATTCAGGCCGTCCCCTTCTCTGGGTACACATTTTACCAGATAGGTAAGGTAGGTATCCTCATCCAGAGAAAGTCCCACTTCATCTATGATTTTCCTTATGAATTCACCGGAGCTGTCCCCGCTGTAGGGTTTTCCTGATTTTTCCGCCCCCTTGGGTGTGGGGTAATTGCCGATAATTATTATCTTGGCGCTGGGTGCTCCTATACCTGATACCGGTTGTTTTCTGGTTTTTACAAGCTCACTGCATTTCTTACAATTCTTAACTGACTTCTCTAAATTGTTTAAACTTTCTTTTGAGCTTATTGGCATATAAATATATTAATTCTTTTAAGTGCTTATTATACTACTTACTAATTAAATCCAAGTCAAGACAGATAAGCACATTAATTTTTATTTTATCATATTTTTGCTATTATATATTAAAATTCCATGCTTTGTATGGAAAAATACAACCAAAAAAGGAGTACAGATATGGCAAAATATCAAGACCTAGCTGATGCTATCATTGCAGGCGATAATGTAAAAAGCAAGGAGATTACCCAGAAGCTTGTAGATGATAATGTGGAGGCAACCGATATCCTGAATGAAGGGCTGGTCCCGGGCATGAATGTAGTGGGCAAGAAGTTCAAGGCAAATGAAATGTACATACCTGAAGTACTGATAGCAGCCAGGGCTATGCATGCAGCCATGGACATTATAAAGCCCCTCTTAACTGAATCCGGAGCTCCCTCCAAGGGCTCGGTACTTATAGGAACCGTACAGGGAGACCTGCACGATATAGGCAAGAACCTGGTGGGAATGATGCTGGAAGGCGGAGGCTTTGAGGTAGTGGATGCAGGCGTGGATGTAGCCCCCGAGAAATTTGTAGAGGAAGTAAAGAAAAACGGAATCAAGGTAGTTGGCCTGTCAGCTCTTTTAACTACCACCATGCCGGTAATGAAAGATATAATTGAAGCGCTCTCAGCAGACAGCGACACCAAAGAGGTCAAGGTTATGGTAGGCGGAGCTCCCCTTACCCAGGAATATGCAGATTCCATTGGTGCAGCCGGATATGCTCCCGATGCTTCCAGTGCAGTAGACCTGGCCGAACAGCTGTTAGCTGGTTAAAGTAACTTATTGATAATAGGGATATTAAGTTAGAAGTGCCTAATAGGAGTTAGACACTTCTAACTTTTTTAGGTTATTTTAATTTTGTAAACAGATTAGCCATTTCAATGGCGCTGAGCGCTGCTTCCCAGCCCTTGTTCCCCATCCTGGTACCTGCTCTTTCAATGGCCTGTTCCAGGGTATCAGGGGTTATTACCCCAAAGGCAATGGGCAGGTCAAAATCAAGGCTGATTTTGGCAATGCCCTTAATAGTCTCATTGGCAATATACTGGTTGTGGGAGGTTCCTCCCTTTATTATTGCACCCAGGCATATGACTGCATTATATTTGCCGGAGGCGGCAATCATCTTGGTAGCAGAAGGCATCTCAAAAGCACCGGGTACCCACACCACATCGATATTGCCATCAGAACAGTTATGCCGGTTAAGGCAGTCTATGGCTCCATCCAGGAGCTTGGAGGTGATAAATTCATTAAAACGACTGGCCACAATAGCCACTTTTAGCTTGCCTGCGTCCAGGTTTCCTTCTATCTTTTTCATATCTAACAACCTTTCTCTAGTCTAATAAATGATTTAATTTAGCTCTTTTGGTATCAAGATAACGCTTATTATTCTTATTGGGGGGTATCTTGAGGGATACCCTCCTGGTTATTTTCAGGCCATAGCCCTCAAGCCCCACTACTTTTCTGGGGTTATTGGTCATAAGATGCAAAGTACTTAATCCCAGGTCCGAGAGTATCTGGGCTCCCAGGCCGTAATCCCTGAGATCGGCATCAAAACCCAGCTCGAGGTTTGCTTCCACTGTATCCAGGCCTTTATCCTGAAGTTCATAGGCCTTCATCTTGTTACACAGCCCTATGCCCCTTCCTTCCTGGGCCATATATAGAAGCACCCCTTCGCCTTTCTGGTTAATCATTTTAAAGGCGCTGTCCAGCTGCTGGCCGCAATCACAGCGTTTGGAACCAAAAGTATCTCCGGTAAGACACTGGGAATGTACCCGGACTAAAACATTTTCCTTGCCCCTTACCTGGCCTTTAACCAGGGCTATGTGGGTTTCGTTGTCCAGTGTGGACCGGTAGGTTAAAGCCTTGAAATCCCCCCACTTGGTGGGAAGTATAATTTCAGAAACCTTTTCTACCAGTTTTTCCTTTCTTTTCCTGTATCTTATGAGTTCTTCAATAGTAATAAGTTTTAGGTTAAATTTACGGGCAATTGACAGCAGGTCCGGAAGCAGCGCTACCTCCCCTTCCTCATTGATAACTTCACATATTACCCCCGCCGGATAGAGCCCGCTTAGCGTGGCCAGATCAACTGCTGATTCGGTATGTCCCGCCCTGGTGAGCACTCCCCCCGTCTGTGACTTAAGGGGAAAAATATGGCCCGGCATCAAAAAGTCGCCGGCCCTGGTTTCAGGGTTAACAAATGCCTTTATGGTAGCTGCCCGGTCTTTGGCTGAAACCCCTGTACCCTGCCTGGTTCTCAGATCTATGGACAGGGCAAAAGCACCAATATTTGTGGCCTGGCTGCTTTCGCTTACCATCATGGGTATTTTTAGCTGGTCCAGCCTCTCCTTCTGGCAGGCCAGGCAGATAAGGCTTTTGCCATGAGTCATCATAAAATTTATAGACCTGACATCAACTGCTTCCGCTGCTTGAAAGAAGACTCCCTCATTTTTTTCAGACCTGTCATCTACAATAATCATTAACTTGCCCTGCTTTATATCGGGTATAGCCTGTTCGATTTTTGAAAAATATTTTTCCTTATTAAATGAATCCATGTTTTTTTAGTTTCTCCTTTAGTAATTTATCAGCATCTTCCGGGTTCTGGCTGCCTATAAAATTTGCTATATATCTGGCGATTATATCTACCTCAATATTTACTTCGCCGGAAGCCTGCCTGGTATAAAGATTGGTGCTGGAGTAGGTGTGCGGTATAACTGCTGCGGCAAACCAGTTCTCTTTTTTTTCTGAAACGGTAAGGCTTATTCCGTCTATGGCCACCGAACCCCTTACTGCAATAAAAGGGCTCAGTTTGGGATGCAGCTTAATTTTAATCCTGTAGGCCTGCTCCCTCTTTTCTATGGACAGTATTTTGGTCACCGAGTCTATATGTCCGGTTACCATATGGCCTCCTATCCTGCTGTCTGCACGAAGGGCTGGTTCCAGGTTTACAATCCGCCCCTGCTGTACCCGGGCAAAAGTGGTATGCTCCATAGTCTGGTAAGATATATAGGCCTCAAAGCCTTCCTTCCCCTTTTTTTCTACCGTAAGACAGCAGCCGTCAACAGCTACCGAATCACCGATAGACAAACTACCGGCCAGTGTGGGGTACTTAACTCCAATCCTTATGCCCTCCGGCTGGCGGTTGACTTCACTTATAGTTCCTGTCTGAGTAATTATTCCTGTAAACATTTCTTCCTGGGGTATGCGGTTATTAAAAGGTCTTCTCCAATTTTTTTTATGCGCTTGAATTCCAGTTTATAGGACTGGCATACTTTTTCCAGACCCAGATCTGAAAACATACTGTACCGGTTTTGGCCCAGAATAATGGGAGCAACAAAAACAAAAAACTTGTCAATCTGGCCTTCTTTTAAAAAAGCGGTACCGATACCTGGTCCGGCTTCTATCAGGATAGAAGTTATGCCGTGTTTAGAGTAAAGAGTGCCAAGAACATCTTTTAGGTTAAACCGTTTACTTCCGGGCTCCATCATGGTTATGGTTAAGCCTTGGCGGCGCAGGCAGTCTGCTTTTTCTTTATCCCCGGAGGCAGTTACTATAATGGTTTCTACCTGTTGGGCAGTTTGAGCCAGGTTGGATTCGGGCCTGATCCTTAAATCCGGATCCAAAACCACGCGGGAAAAATTCTTAACCATATGCTTTGCCGCAACCGGGCTGTCCAGCGACTCTCGGGGAAAAAGAAAAGGATTGTCGGCTTCTACTGTACCTATGCCGGTAAGCACGCAGCCGGTTTCTTTTCTGAGCCTCTGTACCATCAGTCGGCTGGGCTGCGAGGTAATCCATTTTGAATCCCCGGAACTGGCAGCAAGTTTTCCATCCAGGCTAACTGCAGCCTTGAGGGTAACCAGGGGCATTCCGGTTCTCATGTTTTTAAAGAACTCTTCATTCTGTACGGCTGCCCTGTCTTTAAATAAACCAGACCTGACCTTTATTCCTGCTGCTTTTAGCTTTTTTATTCCCTGCCCGTAAACTTTGGGATTGGGATCCAGGGAAGCCACTATTACTTCCGAAAAGCCCTGTTTTATGATTTCATCTGCACAGGGAGGGGTTCTGCCGTATATGGTGCAGGGCTCAAGGGTTACGTACATCCTGGCTCCTCTTAAAGACATTTTAGCACTGGATATGGCTTCAATTTCTGCATGCGGTCCTCCGGCCTTTTGGTGGTAACCGGTGGCTGCCCGCTTCCCCTCTTTTACTATAACTGTACCCACCATAGGGTTGGGCCGGGTCTTTCCCCGGCCTTTTTCAGCCAGTTTTAAGGCCATATTCATAAATTTTTTATCTTCGTCGGTAAAATTATTGTTTTCCATAATTAAAAAAAGCCACAGAGAAAATCTGTGGCTTAAAAAATAAGTCATAAACTTTCTCCCATCCAGACTTTAACTGTCGGTCTTAGAATTTCACTAAGTCAGCCTTTTTAAAAGGTTTGCAGACTATACTGCCGGTAAGGAATTTCACCTGTCCTTGAAAATTTACTATGAATTTTTCAATAATGCTCAAATACGTGAAGAAATTATACCAAAAAAATATGTTTTTACAAATTTTATAAATATTACTTTTGAATTTTACCCACAATCTATTAAAATATAGTCAGTAATAAAAGAATCGGAGAACAGGTATTGTCATATAAGCTGAAAAAGATATTGGTATCATGTGGAACAGGAGTAGTAGCCAGCTCATTTATTGCTCAGGAAATCAGAAGCATACTTAATGAAACCAGACTGGATGCCGAGATTATGGAGTGTAAGGCTGCAGATATTGAAAATTTATACCAGGATGTAGACATAATCGTATCCACTACTCAATTACCGCCTAAAATTTCCCGGCCTCAGATAAGCGGGATTCCGTTCATAACTGGAAACCAGATAGGCGAAGCCAAGCAAAAACTTATAGATCTATTAAGGGATTAAAATTGGATTTAAAAGGTAAAGTGAAGACTTCCTTTTCCATATTGAACTGTGATTTTTATAATCTGTCGGAGCAGCTTATACAGGCAGAACAGGCGAAGGTAGATATGCTGCATCTGGACATAATGGACGGCCATTTTGTACCCAACCTCTCCATTGGCCCCCAGGTGGTAAGCAGTCTTCGAAAGAGGTTTGATCTTTTTTTTGATGTTCATCTGATGGTAGACAATCCAGACAGCCTGGTGGATTCATTTATTGACAGCGGAGCGGATCTGATTACCGTGCATGCCGAGGTATCCCCTCACTTACAGCGCACTCTTTCTTATATAAAGGATTGTGGCAAAAAGGCAGGAGTGGCCCTGAATCCCTCTACCCCCCTATGCTGCCTGGAAAATGTAATGGGTCAGCTGGATTTGATTATGATTATGACTGTAAATCCTGGGTTCGGAGGACAGGAATTTATTCCCGGGATGGTGGACAAGATAAGCAGAACTGCAGAACTGATAAAAGATTACCGTACAAAATATGATAAGAAAAAACTTATAGAAATCGAGGTGGACGGGGGCATTGACTTAAAAACGGCAGCCAGAGTAGTTTCTGCAGGGGCAACTGTTCTGGTAATGGGTACTGCCTTGTGCAATTCCGGTGATATAGCAGGTTATCTAAACCAGGTAAGAGAAACACTGTAGAATCTCTAACAGAGAGACCTCCTATAATATTGGTGTCTTCGTTTATAATAATTGTCCACTATAATTGGTGAAATGATTATTATGTTTAATGTTTCATCAAAATTAAAAAGTGTGTATGTATCTTTTTTTTAACTCAACATTAAGACTGTTGAGAATCAAATGGTCATAATAGCAGGTTATGACTGGGTTAAAGTTAAAGAAGTTTGCCTATTGTTATCTACTTAGTTTGCTCCAGATGAGAGAGCTAATAAGGTTAAATATCTAGAGTTAGTATTTTAAAATCAGCCAGATATATTATAAGATGATATTTGGTGGCCCTATGATGAAATTGGAAGACATGATAGATTGGCAGTCTATTGGGGAACTTATCCGCGTGTCGATTCGAATCTGGCTAGGGGAACCAGTAAATTTTAATATACATCATCATGTTTTCCAATATCAATCGGGATTATCGTGTTTTCTTCAATAATGAAATCAATGCATATCCTATATGAGATATTAATTGAAACTGAATATAAATCTGATAATTTACCTTTTAATTTATGCAAGCGAAGTGATGGGTGAAATACATTTATTTCGATTAACTTTAAAGTCTTTTCGTATTGAGAAATAATTTCAGGGTGGTATTTTAAAAACTTTTTGGCTCTCTTAATATATGTTTCAGTATATATTATTTTATTCACCGGTTATTCTTCTAATGTGTTCCTCAACAGATTCTTCAATAAATTTGCCATTTTCCATATCTTTTCTTGATTCGATAAGGGCAATTTCAAGTTCGCATTCTCTCAAGCTATTATATGCTGCAATAGGTAAAACGACATATTTACTCTTTCCTCTTACAGTAATAATAACTTCGTTGTCACTTGAGGTCGCATCTCTTAATGCTGTAGCACCTCTTTGTTTTAATTCGTTTGCTGTTAATATTTTTACCATAATATTACTCCTTTTAGTACTTTAAATAATACTAAATAATATACTTTTGTCAATTACTGCAAAAAATTTATTTTCAACTTTAATAATTCATTAAGAAATTGATTCGAGATTTCATCTGTTGGGGAAGCCATTAATCCTAAATATACATGTCGCCAATCTTCTTAAATGTTCATAAGATGTGAACTAATAGTTTATAACCCATGAACATTACTTAATAAAGACTAAAATAAATGCATAAAATTTTTTTAACTCCTGAAAGATTAAAAATTATAAAATATGTAATCTTTAAAGAAGGTCCATTAAGCGCAAACGCGGTGGCAGGTGATCTAAACTTAAGCAAAGGGTTGGTTTCTAAATACTTAGAATTGTTGCTACAAAAGAAAATTACTAATAGGTCAAAGGGAAAATACTTTGTACCTATTAGCTTATTATGTCCCTTAAATTAATCAGCAATCTCGTCAGTGGTCAGGACAATTTTTTAAAAATTCTTAATATATAATTTCATACTTCATAATACCTTTAATATTAAGTTTTAATTCTGACCTATTATTTACCACACATTAAGGCTTAATTTATCCTTCTGGTTACAAAGTTTCACACTTACTTTTTTTCTTGATGTCCTTAAAAAGCTCTTCTATCTGATCTTTAGTGTCCAGCTTCAGTGCTTTTCTGGCCAATCTATTTGCCGCTTTTGGTTCGCTAGATTCAAGTATTTTCTTAACCCGGTAGTAGTTTCGCAACCCCACACTGAAACTGCTTATACCCAGGCCTACCAGCAGAGGTATAAAATAGGGATGGGAAGCCACTTCCCCACATATGGCAACCTGTTTCTTATGTTTTTGCGCCCTGCTTATGATGTAATGCAACATTTCCAGGGTAGGCCGGTAAAGAAAATTCTCTTCATCTGAAGGCATATTATTAAACCTGCTGGTAGCAAAACTTAATGAAAACAGGTCGTTGGTGCCGATGCTAATGCTGCTGGTATGAGATAAAATATAGTCCAGGGAAAATATGGCTCCTGGAGTTTCAATCATGGCTATTACCGGGATATCCTTTTTAAACTCTATCCCCTCGCGGGATAAATTTTCCTGAACCTGGCCCAGCATGGTTTTGAAGTTTAATATATCTTCCGGTTTGGAAACCATGGGCAGGGATATAGTTAAATTTCCATAGGCACTGGCCATAAGCATGGCTTTCAGCTGTATCTTCAATATTTTATCTATTCTGGGTTTTATCTCCTCCCTCTTAAAGGATTGTTTATATAGAAGATTTATCAATGCCTGTTTATCCCCGCTTAAATCCAGCATCCTTAGGGTAACCGGCAATTTCTGGTATGCAGTAAGGATCCTTTTGTAGTTCTGGTATTGTTTATCCAGGGTCAAGCCCATATCCCCATTTAGTATGGAAAGTTCTGTCCTGAATAATCCTATGCCCTCTACCCCCATTTCAATGGCCTCCATAGCTTCATTAGTAGAATTAATATTGGCCATTACCTGACATCTGGTACATAACTTTTCTACTGATTTAGCTGATGTATTTATAACCGGAGAGCAATAATCCTGATATTTTTTCAGGGTAGACAGGTCAGGGTCTATAACCAGTATTCCCAGTTGGCCGTCCAGTATGGCGGTCTGGTTGTTTTTAATGCTGCTTAAATCCTGGTCGGCATCAATAAGGTAGGGAATCTTGATAGACTTAATAAGTATGGAAGTATGTGACTCCATACTTCCTTTCTGGCTCACGATTCCCTTAACCCGGTTAAAATCCATATCAGCAATATCTGTGGGAAAAAGATTCCTGGTGACCATAATCAAAGAGTGCTCACCGGAGCTTTTTTCAGGTATGGTATCCGGCAGACCGGAAGGCTTAAGGTAGGCCACCAGGCGGTTATAGAGGTCTATAAGATCATAAATCCTGTTCTTGAACTTTTCATTCCTATTTTTTTTAAGTAACTCAATTCTTTCATTAAACACGATGGATGCCGCCAGGTAGGCGGACACCCGGTAATTTTTAATAATCCTGATTATGTTATCAAATATATTGGTATCCTTTAGGGCCAGTATCTGGAAATCAATGATTTCAGAAAATTTTTCACTTATGGTCTTTTTAAGTTTTTCTTTGGCCTCTATAAGGTTTTCCCCGGAAGATTTAATTGCCTGCTCAAATTTTTTAATTTCTGCAGATATGTCCTGTTCGGTTAGCTTTTTTTGATCAAGGTCCTTTTTTAAGGCTTCCATGGTGCCTACATCATCTATGTCCAGGTCATAAAACTCTTTGGACAGGGTCTGAAGCAGGGTTTTCTCTGTTTTAATTCCCGGTTCTGCAACCAGGGTTTTACCGATTATGCATCCCTTGCAAACAGTTATCCCTTTTATAACTTCCATGATCAGTAATTCCTGAGTTTGGAAAATTTATTCTTAAAAAAATAATGGAGCTGCTGATTAACCTCTTGCTCATCTTCACCGCTTATACTTACCCCTATAACCTCTCCGTTCTCCACCCCCAGGCTTAAAACTTCAGTAATATTTTTAGCATTAGCCCTAATGCCATTAAAGGAGAGATATATGTCTGAACTGTAACGGTGACACAGTTCCACCAGCCTGGATGCAGGCCGGGCATGGAGCCCTTCACTGTTTTTAACTTTAATAGAAATATTTTTCATTACACTTACAGATTCTACAACAAAAGTTAAAAAGTGATAAGCAGGGGTTATTCTTTCAAGTTTCTGGAAACTCCATGCAAAAGGTCGCCGATTCTTTCCAGGTGGAGTATGACATCTGCAAACACTACTCCGGACAGGGGCATGCAGGTTCCTTCCTGCAGCCTTATTAAATGACTGGCTCTTACCTTTTCTACTATCTTATCTATTTCTTCTTCTATCTCATCACATTCACGTAAGGCTTCCTGGTTATCATCTACTCCCTCCAGCAGGGTGGTAAACATCTGGTCTGTTTTGGAAAAAGCTGATTCCAGTTCTTTCTGGGCAGTTTCTGAAAAACTCATATTATTTTCTTCTTTCACCAGGAACAGATAAAGTATGCTTTCACAATGGTCAGCTGCCCTTTCCAGATCATAAGCCATATGTAAAAAGCTGGTAAGTTTTTTAGAAAGGCTGGCATTAAGTGATTTCTGGGATATCTTGGTAAGATACCTGATTATATCTTCGGTTATGCTGTCCACGGCAGTCTCCCGGTCCAGCACTTTCTCCTCTATTATAGGTTTGCGTACATACATTCTTTCATGAGCCAGATTCAACATCTCATGGGTAACCTTAGTGACCCTGGCCAGTTCTTTTTTTGCTTGTTCCAAAGCTATGTCCGGGGTCTGAATTAACCTGGTATCCAGATACAGTGCATTCTTATTAATGGTTATATCCTTGCCGGGGAAAATTTTGGTAACCGCTCTTTCAAAAAGCCCCAAAGCAGGAAAAAGAAGGGCAGTAGTGATCAGGTTAAACCCGGTATGGATATTGGCTATCTGTCTGGAAATATCACTTCCACTTATCCCTACTATGAAATGCTGAAGCCTAAAACCGTACAACAGTATAACGAATACTATGGTACCCACGATATTAAACATTAAATGTGAAAAAGCGGTTCTTTTGGCAGTTATGGTGGTCCTAAGCGAGCTTATCAGGGCAGTGGAGCAGGTTCCAATATTATCTCCCAGCAATATGGGAATGGCTGCTTCAATAGGCATCAGTCCCTGGCTGGCCAGTGCTAGAAGCAGGCCGATGGTAGCAGAGCTGCTCTGCAGCAATGTGGTCAGACCAATACCTGCTATGATTCCCAGGAATGGATTTCTGCTGAATATCAGCAGGAAATTTTTAAAAGCCTCATTGGTCTTTAAAGGAGCCAGTGCTTCTTTCATGATAGTCATACCCAGGAACAATAACCCCAGTCCCAGGATGGCCATACCGATATTCTTATACCTTTTTTTCCTGCCGAAAAAGTAAAAGCTAAAACCAATGATTATAATGGGCAGGGAAAGCATATCTATGTTAAAGGATATAATCTGGGCAGTAATGGTAGTGCCGATGTTTGCCCCCATAATAATGCCAATGGCTTGGCGGAGGGTAAGCAATCCGGCATTAACGAAGCCTACAGTCATTACCGAAGTAGCGCTGCTGCTCTGAATAATAACGGTGGTAAAAAGGCCGACCAGCAGGGTGGACCATGATCTTTTGGCCAGTATATTTATAATTGACTTCAGGCGGTTGGAAGTAATTTTCTGCAGGCTGCCGCTTAGACGGTTTATGCCAAATATAAACAGGGACAATCCTGCAAAAACTTCTATTATTAGCATAAAATACATATATTAAAGAAACAGATAAATTATAAAGTTTTAGTAATAATAAAAGAGAATAGAAAAAAATTCTATAAGAAATACAAATTTTTTTTGGGTAATTTATTTCAAAGGCTTAATCCCTTTACTGACAGCCATAATCATATTAAACTAAATTATATTCAGTAAATTTAATGGGGAGTGAGTTAACATGCATAAAAAGCTTTATGCGGTACCAGTTTTAATAATCCTGCTTTTTTTATCCTTGGTTTTTGTATCTGGTTTTTCCTCCAGGGGAGGAGGAGCTATAACCATAACCAATAAGATATCAGATGATCTGTATGCTTTTGGAAACAGTGTTCAGCTGCTGGAGGATGTGGAACAGGATTTTATAACTGCTGGTGGAAATATAAATGTCCAGGCCAATGTAGGGCAGGATCTGATAGCTTCCGGCGGAATGCTGGATATTACAGGTAATATTGGGGATGACGCCCGTATTGCCGGAGGGATAGTGAACATCAATTCGGATATCTCTGATGATCTGGTGGTTGCCGGTGGAAGGGTAACTATTGGAAAAGATGCTACTATCGGTGGAGACCTGGTTATAACCGGCGGAATCCTAAACATAGAAGGCCAGGTAAAAGACAGGGTTTTTGCAACCGGAGGCAATGTGGTTATTGCTGGACAGATAGGAAAAGATGTAAGGGTGGACCAGGTGGATAGTTTAACTGTTTCCTCCAGTGCCAGTATAGGCGGCAACCTTTCATATTCCTCCATGCAACCAGCCAGTATTGCTGAGGGTGCAGAGATTTCTGGCCAGTTAGACTTTGAGCAGATTGAGAAAGAAAGAACTTTAAGAGAGAAAACCAGGATTGGTGCACCTTTTGCAATTTTTACAGCTACCTATATTGGAGGTAAAATCCTGTCATTTATAAGTTTGTTTGTACTGGGAATCCTTCTTATACTGGCCGTGCCCAGGGTGTTTGAGAAATTCAGCCAGAGACTAAGAATATCTCTTGGAAACAGCGTGGGAGCAGGAGCAATAGCCTTTTTTGGTGTGCCGCTGGCTGTGCTGGTGGTATTTATAATATCCATATTTTTTATGGTTACGGTAATAGGGTCAGGCATTGGACTGCTGCTTATGGGGTTGAACCTAATGCTGACTATAGCTTATTTTATCCTGATATACCTGAGTACCATATTTTTAGCTTACCTGCTGGGCAAATCTATATTCTCCCGTTCTTCGATTAATCTCGATCTTTACGGGTGGAAGGTACTGGCTTATCTGGTGGGCCTGGCAATTATAAGTATTGCTTTTGCCATACCATTTATTGGCTGGCTGGCCAGAATAGCAGCTATAATGTTTGGCCTGGGAGGCTTATTCCTGGTGATAAAGGATTGGCTGGCCGGATTATCTAATAAGGCTTAAGCAATAGAAATAAAATGTAAATAGAAAAAAGATAAATAGCCCTGTAATTTACAGGGCTATTTAATGAATGAATATTATATTTTAATCCCCAGACCTATCAGTCAACTATAATCGCTTCAGTGGGGCAGCTTTCTTCTGCTTCCTGGATGCACTCTTCGTCACTCTCATCATAATCGGTCTTGATTAATTCCACGATATCCTTGTCTTCATTAAGCTTAAAAATATCAGGGCAAGTTTCTTCACAAAGTCCGCAACCGGTGCAGAGTTCTTCATCTATTCTTACTTCCATTTACAACCTTTCTTTCAATATTAATTAATTTATATATAGGATACATTTATGTAATATACAAAATTTTCAGGGGTAATTCAATAAATTTTTATTTATTTTTTATTTGTTAATTTTGACTGAAATGTTTAATATAAATGTCACTATGGGAAGTGCTATAAATCTTTTGGTAAAAGGTAAAAACATAAAGTTCAAACTGAATAATACCCGGACAGCTTCCAGGCTGGAGACGGTCCTGCCCCTGGAAGCGAATGCACAGAAATGGGGTAATGAAATTTATTTTTCTATTCCCCTTGAACACCAGCTGGAGCAGGGCAGGGAAATACTTAAGGCTGGAGATATTGCCTTCTGGCCTCCCGGGCAGGCCTTTTGTATATTTTTTGGTAAAACACCGGCGAGCACAGATCAAAGACCCCGGGCGGCCAGCCCGGTCACAGTTCTGGGCCATATAGCTGATGTAGGGGATATAGATAAATTAAAGGAAATAGAACAGGGACAAATTATCAAGCTAAAACTGGCCCCTTAACCGCTACATCCTTAACAGAAACAGCCCGGCTATTACCAGAGCAATTCCTGCCCCCTTGGCTACGGTGATTTTTTCTGCAAGAAATATCAGGGATATAATCAGGGTTATTACCGGGAAAGCAGAAGCTACTGGTACTACCCTGGAGGTTTCTCCCAGCTTGAGGGCATAGTAATAGGCAAAGTGGCCCAGAAGAGAAGCAAAAATGCCTTCCAGCCCTATAAAAGTGGCGCTTTTTAGGTCAAGCATTGCCAGCTGTTTGATGTCTCCTCTAATCAATATGATTACCAGCAAGATGGCAGAGATTACAAAACTCCTGAAAGCCAGGGCTATAAAGGGATTAATTTTCGCCAGACCAAGCTTACCAAAAACAGGAGCAGTTCCCCAGAAGAACATGGTTATAAGGGCCAGAAGGAATGGGTAAAATCGGCCGGTCAATGTTGCCTCCTTCCTGTGTAGAAGATATTATAATTATTAAAATTTTAAACCAATTACCGCTATAAGAAAAAGCCTTTATTTGACTATTAAAAAAGCTGTTGCTATGATTTCGATGTTACATGGAAGCAGCATTAACATTGAAAAGCTGTTTAGAGAGAAGCAAGCCCGGACTTGTAACTTTGTCTTTTTTTACCGGACTGGTTTCCATTATTGTCTCTCTGTTAGGAACAGCCCTGATATTATTAAGCATATTACTATTATAAACAGCAACAGGAAGTTGCCCCGTCTGTATCCGAAAATTGTATTACTGTTGCTGATATTGGACTTTATATGGTACTAACAGCAAAGACATTTACTACCGAATTTTTCGCAAGGGACACCTCATTGGTGGCCAGGGAGCTTCTGGGCCAACTACTGGTTACTGAGAAGGATGGCAGGTGTTCGGCTGTTATTATTGAAACAGAAGCTTATTACGGTTCCCGGGATCCCGCCAGCCATGCCTACCGGGGGCCAACCCCCAGAAACCGACTGATGTTTGGAAAACCGGGGGTGGCTTATGTATATCTGTGTTATGGCATGTATAACCTGTTTAATATGGTTACCCAAGAAAAGGGAACACCGGGAGCAGTCCTTATAAGGGGGGCATTTCCGGTGGAAGGCAGGAAGGTAATGGAGAAGAGGAGGAATACATCCGGAGGCCGTCTGTTGCTGGATGGGCCGGGCAAGCTAACTATGGCTATGGGTATAGGATTAGGGGATAACGGTAAAGACCTTACCTCGGGAGGCAGTGACATATTTCTGGAGGAGTCCAAGAAATTTGCCGGCCTGGCCATAAACCGCACTGGCAGAGTTGGGGTTAAGGTAGGGCAGGATAGGCTGCTGAGGTTTTATATAAACATGGATGAAAGCATATAGGGGTCAATTTGCTGATACCAGGTTGGCCTATATCTATTTGATTGTATTTTTATTTCTAATATAATTAGTTTATATTATTTGGAAGGCGGGAATTTATGATAGATCATCAAAAACTTAAAAAAGCTCCCTATATGACCAAGAGGATGTACATTATAAGGGAAATATGCGAGCTTAACGGCGTAAAGATAGAGTACCTGTTTGGCCTGTTTAATTTTTACAACCAGAAAAACAAGGGTAGATGGTTCTGGCAGAGAGCCCAGTTTACCGGAGTTCTTAAGGATAATTACGATAAATTTAACCAGGTTGCGGACGAGATAGCCAAACAGATGAAAGTAGATGATGAGCAAACTACAAATTCTAAAATACAACAGGCAAGCACCATCCTGGACCAGTTGATGCAGAAGATGGAAAGTAATTTAGAAGTAGACCGGGTCCGTGACCAGGGACATGTGATAGGTTTTCTGGACAACAATCTTAAGAGCCTGATTTATGATGGCTTAAAGGATCTGGATTAAAGCCCTACAGCCAGTAGGTGTTTTCTGCCTGGCTCCAGACTTAAATTTCCAAGCAGGGGTATTGATGGCTGCGTGGAGAATTCTACTGCGACCTGATAGGTTCCAGGCAGCAGCTCAAGTTCGTTAATGGTTCCGGATTTCAGGTCAACTCTTAGATTCTGTGGTCCGGACAGGTATAAGACGGCATCATATATTCCAGTATTTTCAACTTCCAGTATGCTGATGTCTTCAGAATACCTGCCGGCAGGCTCTCCGGTCAGAGACAGGTTACGGTAGTTGATGCTTTCTATAAGGTTTATCTTGCTTTTAACCAGGTAAGAGATATAGTCTTCTGATGATTGGGGATAGTATTCAAAAATAGCCTGGTAGATATAGGCTGACTTTTTATAATCCTGCTGATTGTAAAACTGCAGGCCGGCCTGCTCCAGATAAAACTGGGGCATATCTGAAAATATAACCTCACGATAATGGGATACCCTGAAGGCATCCTGTGGTGAGGCAAACAGTTCGGTTATTTTTAAGAATTCTTCAACTGCAAGCATGTATTCTCTTTCATTCTTCAGTATCAATGCTGTGTTTACATAATTGGCAAACAGCATTTCCTGTGCTCTCTGAGCATATTCACTCTGGGGGTACTGATCTATCAATGTGCTTAAAATTTCATTGGATTTTTCCCTGTTGCCTGCCTGCTTGTAGGCGGTGGCAGCCTTAAAAGTCAGCTCGGGTATTTTGTAATCAGCGATAAATGCTTCATCGGTATCCGGATAATTTTGTTTCAGTTCCTTATAAAGATTTACAGCAGCAAGATAATGGGCAGCCGCAGTACCGTAGTTGTTCTGCTCAAAAGAACTTTCAGCAATACTCAAATGGCACTGGGTATACATTAGGCTGGTCTCCAGATTTGAGTCCAGCAATCCTGAACCAATCCCCTGGTCCAGATAATCTAAAGCCCGGCGGCAGTTGCCGTTGCGGTAATATGCAAAGGGAAGAACTCCCAATGCGCTGTCATGATACCGGCTGCTGGGATATTGTTCTACAATGGTTTCCAGATTAACGATAGCCTGCTGATAATTTTGCTCTTCATAAAAGTTTTGCCCCCTAAGGTTAAGGGCAAATGGACCGAACAGGCTGGATACTACAATACCTGCTATGGATGCTAACAGAAATAATATAAACAAAAACCCTATGGCATTTCTTCTTACCAGGTTAAAAATAGCAAATATAAGGCTCAATACCACTATGCCGATGCTGGCCAGAGGCATATAGTCCCAGAACATGCCCCGGTCGGTGTAGGCCAGGTAGCCAAGACCTACGGCCGTAAGCAAAAAAAGGGCTATAAAGATTATAGAGCCCGGACCGGTTTTATTCCTTTTTCTGTAAGTGTACATCACCTTTAGATGATCCTGGTTTGACATATTCCATAATAAAGGTATCCCAATGCTGCTGATTATAAAAGTGGTCTTTTTTTAGTACCCGTTTTAGTTTAAAACCGCAATTCTGATAAACCTTTATAGCCCGGTTATTGTACTCATAGACATTCAATACAATTTTCTTTATTCCCAGCAGGCCGGTGGCAAAATCAGTTATCATTCTTACTGCATCTGAGCCGTAACCCTTATTCCAGAATTCTTTTTCACCTATTACTATTCCAAACTCAGCTGTTTTTTTAAACCAGTTTATCTTATGCAGCGCACAGTTGCCTATATAACGGCCTTCGGTAGTTTCAATAGCGAAGGCCAGGTCATTGTTGGAGTCCTGTATATATTGGTACCACTGGTCCTCCTGCTTCTGGTCAAAACCCGAGAAATTCTGGCTTAAAAACCTGTTTACCCGGGGATCTTTCAGCCATTTTAAAGATTTTTTTAGATCTTCCTGCTCCAGTTTTCGGATAACAGTTTTTTTCCCTTTAATTTTTTTCGGATATTTTAGCAACTTTATTTAAATCAACAGGCATTGATAATAAAATAGATTCTACAACAAAAATAAAAAAATAAAAAATTTAAGGCAGCAATAGATTGACAGGCCAGGAAAAATAATATAATGTTAAAAAAAAGTTAGGTATTCCTAAAAAATGGAAAAAACTATTAATATAGCTTTGGCCGGAAACCCCAATTCCGGCAAGACCACGGTATTTAACAGCCTAACCGGGTCCAGGCAGCATGTAGGAAACTGGCCGGGGGTTACTGTGGAAAAGAAGGAAGGTATTTCCCACCATGAAGGCTGCTGGTTTAATGTGGTGGACCTTCCGGGGGTCTATAGCCTTTCTGCGCTGTCTCTGGATGAGGTGGTAGCCCGCGACTACATAGTAGAGAGCAGGCCGGATATTGTAGTAGATATAATCGATTCTTCCAATCTGGAAAGAAACCTCTACCTGGCCATGGAATTAATCGAGCTGGGATTTTCTACCAGACTTATATTTGTGTTCAATATGTTTGATATTGTGTTAAAGCGCAATCAAAAAATTGATGTAGAGGGTCTGAGCAGCCTGCTGGGAGTACCCATAATTACGACCATCGGGACTACCGGTAAAGGCATAGACCTTCTAAAGGATAAAATACTGGAGGTTTACAATAATCCCAAACCGCCCCGGCCCAAACCGGTAAACTATGGAAGTGAACTGGAGCATGAAATCAGAAAGCTTTCCCAGCGGCTGGACCGGCAGAAAGATATGAAGGAGAAATTCTCTCTGCGCTGGTTAGCCATAAAACTACTGGAACAGGACCAGTCGGTTATAGATGGGGTAACCAGGACAGACCAGGGCAAGACAGAGGTGCTCCCCTATCTGGATAAGGTAAAAAACCATCTTAACCAGGTATTTGGGGAAAATTCAGATATAGTGATTGCTGACCGCAGATACGGGCATATAAGCGGATTGCTGCGGGAGGTTGGCTATTTTGATACTGCAGTAGACCGCCATACCTTATCAGACCAGATTGATTTAATTACTACCAGCAGGGCTGCCGGCATTCCCATATTTTTGCTGCTCATGTTTATAACTTTTCTGCTTACCTTCCAGGTAGGGGGATATATACAGGGATGGATGGAACAAGGCATAGAGATTATGAGTACCCATCTGGCAGGCTTTATGGTACAGGCAGGAATAAGCAGCTGGGTAATCTCATTACTGATTGACGGCATAATAGGAGGGGTAGGGGGCGTACTGATATTTATTCCCAATATTTTTATCCTCTTCTTTTTGCTGTCTTTTTTAGAAGACAGCGGGTATATGGCCAGGGCCGCATTTATAATGGACAATCTTATGCACAGGATGGGTCTGCACGGCAAATCTTTTATACCACTGGTTATGGGGTTTGGCTGTAATGTGCCAGCAATCATGGCTACCCGTACCCTGGAAGAAAAAAAAGACAGGCTGTTAACCATACTTATTATACCCTTTGTTTCCTGTAGTGCCAGAATACCTATTTATGTGCTTCTGGCAGGGGCTTTTTTCGGTCCCTGGGCGGCGGTAGTTATTTTTTCCCTTTATATTTTGGGCCTGGCAGTGGCAGTGGGTACCAGCAAGCTATTCCATAAGATTTTTTTCAAGGGGCTTTCCAAGCCTTTTGTAATGGAGCTTCCTCCCTATAGGAAGCCTACCATTAAGGGAGCGGTTATACACATGTGGGAAAATGGATCAGAGTTTTTAAAAAAGATGGGTACAGTGATACTTGTTGGTTCGGCTATTATATGGCTTCTGGGGGCGCTTCCCCTGGGAGCAGAGTATGCCAGCCAGGATTCTATTGCAGGAAAGATTGGGCTGTTTATTGCTCCCCTGCTTAAGCCCCTGGGGTTTGGCTGGATAGAAAGTATTGCTCTTTTGTTTGGCTTTGTAGCCAAGGAGATTGTAGTGGGGACCTTTGGCGTGGTGCTGGGGGCTACTGAGGCCGGCCAGCAGGGCCTAACTGAAGCCATACGCAGTTTGATGACCCCACTGAAAGCTTATACTTTTCTGGTATTTACTTTGCTTTATACTCCCTGTCTGGGCACGGTTGCTGCCATTAAAAGGGAAACCGGCTCTTACCGCTGGACTTTTTTCTCTATTGCCTATAGCCTGGCGGTTGCCTGGATAATCTCCTTTATAATATATCAATTAGGATTATTGATAGGATTGGGTTAGCCATGTTAGATGAAGTACTGGATTTTTTTCGCCGCCAGAACAAAACCAAGACCCTGAACCAGCTGGCCAGGGATTTGGGGCTAGAGCCTTCCGCCCTGGAGGGAATACTGGATTACCTGGTAAAAAAGGGAAAATTAAAAGTCGACTACCAGGGCAACGGTCCCGCTGACAGCTGCAGGGGACCGGTAAAAGGCGCCTGTATAAGTTGTCCTTTAAGGAGAAAGAAAAAGGATAAGGACATTAAATACTATTATCTTGCCTAGGCTATTTTCCTTTGCCTATATTGTCTATAAACGACTTCAGGAGATCAATGGGCACCGGAAAGATTATGGTAGAGTTTTGCTCTGCCGCTATTTCCTTTAAGGTCTGTAAAAACCTCAGTTGAACCGAGACTGGGTAGGTGCTCAGAACCTTGGCTGCTTCAGAAAGCCTTTCAGAAGCCTGGAATTCTCCTTCTGCATTGATGATTTTAGCCCTTCTTTCCCTTTCGGCTTCTGCCTGTCGGGCAAAAGCTCTTTGTATGGACTGGGGTAGCTCTACATCCTTGATCTCCACGGTGGAAACCTTAATGCCCCAGGGGTCGGTCTGGTCATCAATTATTTTCTGGAGCTCCTGATTTATTTTATCCCTTTTGGACAGTAGATCATCTAGATCCACCTGCCCAATTATGCTCCTTAAGGTGGTCTGGGCAATCTGTGAGGTGCCTACTATATATTTTTCTATGGCGATTACACTTTTTTCGGGTTCCAGTACCTTAAAATAGACCACTGCATTTACCTTTACCGGGACATTATCCTTGGTTATGATGTCCTGGGGAGGGACATCCATGGTAACAATTCGCAAGTCAACCTTTACCATCTTGTCTACAAAAGGAATTATTATGAAAATACCCGGACCCCTGGTTCCCCTGAGCCGGCCAAACCTGAATATTACTCCTCTCTCGTACTCCTTTAGAATCTTGATAGCTGAAACCAGCAAAATGAATGCTACCAGCGCTACCAGTATTATTATAACTAGTGTTCCTATGTACATCTTCTAACCTCCTTGGTTTATCTGTTTTACATAAAGGGTTAGCCCCCTGATCCTGGTTATGGATACTTTACGTCCTTTTTCTACGCTGCCCTCTTCAGATACAGCTCTCCATATTTCGCCATCTATCTTTACCTGGCCTTGGGGGCTTAAATCAGAAACGGCAGTTGCCTGCCTTCCCACCATGGAAAGGCTTCCGGTTGCAGGTTTTATCCTCCTGGACATATACAGTGCCCTTATGGCTATAACCGCCATCACCGAAATCAGGCCACTGGCACCAATTATAAGGGGTTTGGCAATATTTAGATAGGGTGCAGGACTGTCAATCAGCAACAGCGAGCCTAAAATAAGGCTGATTGCCCCGCAGGCAGAAAGGATGCCTCCGGTCCCTGCTTCAATATCCACTATAAACAATATAACTCCCAGCACTATAATTCCCAGGCCGGCATAATTTACCGGAAGTATGCTGAAAGCATACAGGCCCAGTAACAGAAAGAGCACTCCCAGGGCTCCGGAAATACCCAGCCCCGGCTGGGAAAATTCATAAATTATGCCCAGCATGCCCAACAAAAATAGTATATAGGCGATATTGGGGTTGGCTATGATATGAAGGAAACGGTTAATAAGGCTGGACTCCAGGGGTTCTATGCGGGCATTACTGGTTTTTAAAATATAGTTCTGGCCCTGCTTTTCAACCTGCATATTATCCATATTATCCATAAGCTCATCCAGGCTGGCAGCAGTAAAATCAATTACTTTCAGTTCTAGAGCCTGACTGGCGGTTATGGAATCGCTTTCGGTTACTGCTTTGGCTGCCCACTGGCTGTTTCTGCCCCTGGATTCAGCCAGGTTCTGTATGAAAGCCACTGAATCATTGGTGATTTTTTTCATGGATTCTTCATCGGCCTGGCTGATGCCCATGCTGACCGGGTGGGCAGCCCCTATATGGGTGGAGGGGTGCATGGCCGCTATATCTGCGGCATAGGTTATAAATACCCCCGCTGATGCCGCTCTTGCTCCCTGGGGAGCCACATATACAATAATGGGCACCGGGCTGGCCAGCATGGCTTTTATAATATCCCTCATTGAGGTCTCCAGGCCTCCCGGTGTGTCCATCTGGATTATTAATGCCCTGCCATCCTGCTGGGCCCGGGTTATGCATTTCTCTATATAACTGGAGATCGCAGGATCTATTATGCCTTCAATTTCTGCCAGGTAAAAATCCTCTGTATCCAGCTGGGCAGTGACAGATTCCGGAAAGAGCATAAACAGCAAAAGGATGAACAGAACCAGTAGAACAGGCAGTTTAATTTTAGTTAACCCGCTGATAGTTTTCCTCTTTGCAAAATAATAATTTAAAGCATAACTGCTTTTAAAACTATTTTAGCACAATATATAAACTCTTACCTAAGCGGTAAAAAGAAGCCATAGCCAGCAAGCCCTATCTTATTATGAACAGTGAAAAAAATTATATTTACAACCAATCATTATTTATACATAATAAGGACAATTACTATTAAAACAGAGAGGGTAGCTTATGAATAGGTGGGAATGTCTGGTATGCGGCTATATATATGATCCGCAACAAGGGGATCCGGATAATGATATAAAACCGGGAACTGCTTTTGAAGACTTGCCTGATGACTGGGTATGCCCCGAATGCGGAGCAGAAAAAGACCAGTTTGAAGAGCTGGAAGAATAAATTATGTTTACATATTCAACTTAATTGCATCCAGTGGGCAACTGTTAGCGCAGAGCCCACACAGGATGCATTTTTCTTTGTCGAATATTAATTTTTTGCTTTGTTTATCCAGGCCTAAAGCCTGGGTGATGCAAACAGAGGTGCATAAACCGCAGGATACACACTTTTCCTTATCCACCAATATATCCCTGGCTGCTTCCTGTAAGCTTACTCCTGAACCTTTTAAGAACTTTATTCCCTTGTCGATATTCTCCTGCTGTCCGCTGATCTCTATCAATATTTTACCCTGCATATTGGGAGTTATTTCCGCTCTAAGTATATTGAAGGCCAGGTCATAATCTTTGACCAGCCTGTAGGTTATGGGCTGGGTAACTATGTCTTCGCTAAAGGTTAAAACCAGTTTCCTTTTGTGGTTCACAGCTCCTCCTGGCTTAAAATTTCAAGGCTCTTAAGTTTTTGGTCTGAAGGCAGCGGGGCTACCGGTTCGGTTAGCAGAAACTTTTTGTCGGTTATAAGTTTTTTAAGGTTCTGGGCTATCTCTTTTGCCTTGGAGTAACTGGAGATAGAACCGGTCTGCACCTGTTTGCCGTTAATAGTTATCTGCCCGCTTCGAAGCTGCTGGTAATTAACTTTGCCATAGGAAGGCTTGTTGCGCCTCTGTACCGAATAATCATAAATCTGTGTATATATATCTTCATCTTTTACACCTAAGAATTTAACCATCTCTTCATCCAGAACCGGGATAGGCACACCTATCCCCATGAACATGGTTATCCCGTATCCGTAGAATGAGGCTGCCCGGATGTATTCAATATTCATCTGCTTGATATTTGCAATAACTGCCAGGGTGGCTCCCGGACCTACAGTGGTTCCATTGGCCAGCCTTTCCTGATTGGGGTTATGCTGAGTTCCCTGCCAGGCTATATAGCCGGTAGTCCCCCCTATAAATATCCTGGTCCCTATCCCTATGGTCCGGCAGTAGGGATCATTTAGGAGGGGGTTCAGCTGGCCCGCGCTGCTGTAGGTGGCGCTGCCGAAACGGGGCAGCAGTTTTCCCATATAGGTGTATATGGTTTTATCGGAGGAATTTGTGGCTACAGCATAATTCTGGTATACATTTCTGGGATTAAACAGGTAAGCCTGGTTCAAGGTATCCAGAGTAACATAAGTTTCTATGCTTTTTCGAGGGTAACAGTCGGTCCCATAAGCAGTAGCCCTTAGTTTTACCGGCTTTCCCATAATAAGGTCCTGAATAACATGGGCTCCCCCATAACCGGGGTCTGATTCGGAGAGCTCAGTAGCTCCCAGGTATACATCTACTGCAGCCATACCTGCATAGGCAGGTACATCATTAAGCCATACCCGGGTCATCTTCATGGGCGGGTCCGAATGGCCGAAATTCAGGAATGCTCCCGAGGAGCACATGGGCCCAAAGGTAGCGGTAGTAACCACGTCCACTTCCCGGGCTGCCTTTTTGGCGCCATGTTTTTCCACATAGTCTATAATTTCTTCAGCATCCAGGACCACTACCTGGCCCTGTTTAATTTTTTGGTTGATATCGGCAACTGTTTTAGTCATAAGTAATCCCTTTTTGAATTTAATATTTAATGATACTCAAATATTCTGGTTTTGCAAATAAGTAATCCAGATGGTAGATTAAAAACAATTAACTATACAATAATTGTTATTAAAACAGTATAAAAATGTATAAATTTAGTATAAAATAAATAATAATTTTTCTTTAATGTCTAACTGGAATTTATGAAAAAAGTAGTCTTTTTTAATGCCAAAGGAGGAACCGGAAAAACCACCCTCTGTTATAACTATGGCTGGTATCTTTCCCAGAAGAAAAATAAGAGGGTGCTGATGATGGATTTTGACCCCCAGATAAATCTGGTACAGTCTTTTAATCTGGGGACTTCCAGCAAATATGGAAACAACCTGGAGACCCTTATAAAGAATTTTGTGGAAGGCAAAGAGATAAATCTGCCCAGTTATATCATCAAAGTTGCAGACAACCTGGACCTGCTGCCAGCCTCCAACAGCATATCTCTTATTGAAGAGTACCTGACCGACCATATAATCTCCAGGACATTTACAGAGAGAGTAATATACAGATCAAGGTACAGAAACCAGATAATAAAAAAAGTGCTGGAAGAAAAGATCCCTGAAGACAGGTATGATTATGTGCTGATAGATTCCCAGCCTAATTTTTCGCTTCTATCCACCAGTTCTATCGTATATGCGCGGAATATGTTTGTGGTTATAAAACCGGAGCTGTTTTCCTTTCTGGATATCAAGTACCTCCAGAAAATAATACGAAACCTGGAAAACAATTTTTATGTGAACATTAAAATTGTAGGCATAATTATCAATGCCTATGAAAGGAGAAAAAAGGATGCCCGGTACCTTTCCCGGGAGCTGGAAAGAAAGTATGGGGACACCATAAGGATATACGATAATAAGATAAGGTACCTGTCTGATTACCAGAGGTCCATTTCCGTGGCCAGGAAACCGGTATTTCTGGCTTATCCGGATTCAGAGGCAGCCGGGGAGATGCTGAATTTGTTTTCTGAAATTGTGGCCAGGGAAGATGAATTTTATTACCATTAATTTTGGGGCAGCGGCAATTGTAATAATTCTTAAAAGTAATTAGTATATATTTATTGATAGATTACTATATACAGGGGGGTTGCTTATGGCGTTTCAAGGCAAAGATGATATTGAAGGCAATGATTATCCGGCAACAGGTGAGTCCAGAACATTGCTTACCATCACCGGAGACAGTGCCAAGGTTGAGGGCAAATTTACAATTTCAAAATCCATTGAAATTGACTGCGAGGTTTCCGGGGAACTGGAAGTGGATGGAGAGCTGATAATCCAGAAAAACGGCTATGTTAATGCTGATGTTAAAACCATAAATGCCCAGGTCATAGGTAAATATGAGGGCAACATGGAGGCGGCTGAAAATGTAGAGATCAAAGAAACAGGAGAAGTTTCTGGAAACATCAAGACTGATTCCCTGATTATAAATAAGGGCGGCATATTCAGCGGAAATGTCACCAGGATTAGTTCAGAACAGCCAGAACCGGAACCGGAGCCGGAGCCAGAACCAGTTGACCGGGACCAGGAGATTGATTTGGAAGAACCGGAGTCTGATTCAGAGGATCTGGAACTGTAGAATAATGTAAGGAGAATTTATATGCCTCTGAAACCCAGGTATAGGAATCCTCTGGTGTTAAGTATCGTGTCCACCATATTTTTGATCCCAATCATGATATTGGCCATGTTCCTTTTTGACCATGTCCACTGGGGAATGCTGGCGGTTACGGTGGTAATTTATTTCGTAGTTATTTTCCTCATATTCCTTTATTATGGCGGATTCAGGAAGTAATAGTGTCAGCAGAATCTGATATAAAAATAAACCGGCTTACCACTGACCGGGACCTGTACCGGCAGCGGGTAAGCAGCAGGACAGCTTACCACTGGCAGATAAGTTACAGGTTCACCAACCTTTATATAGCCAGCGATCGCGACATTGCAGATGCTGTGGTTAAGTATCTCCCAAGGTTTTACCGCATTTTAGAGACGGTTGCCACCGAGAATCCATCCTTTCTGAAAGCTTTATCGCCTATAAGCATCAGCGGCAACTATCCACCGATAATTAGCCGCATGATAGCCAGATCCAAGCAGTTTAAGGTAGGGCCCATGGCGGCGGTAGCAGGAGCGGCATGCGATTATCTGGCAGAGAAGGCAGGCAGCAGATGCTCTACATTGATAATTGAAAATGGCGGGGACACCTATATAAAGTCCAAACAGGATATTGTGGCCCAGGTTTTTACTTCCAGCTCCCGGCTGTCAGATAAGATCAAATTAAATATCCCCCACCATATAACCCCCTGCGGGCTTTGCTGTTCTTCGGGACAGTTCGGGCATTCCCTGAGCCTGGGCAAGAGCGAGATTGCATGTGTGCTGGCATCCACTGCCACTGCTGCAGACGCAGCGGCAACTGCTCTGGCCAACCACATACTGGAGGACAGCCATATAGGACCAGCCCTGGACCGGTTTAAGGGGGAGAAAGGCCTGTGGGGCTTGCTGGCGGTAAAGGATAAAAAAATTGGTTTATGGGGCAAACTGGAATTATGTGCTTGATTTGCCTTATCTTCTAAAATCAGGCCTTTGGTCCTGGGGCTGATTGGAAAGCTGCTGGTCTTTGCTGGTTTGTGTTTCAGGCATTATTTGATTTTTTTCCATATTAAAGATTTCGGCATTATCGGATATCTTACTTTCTCCCTTAAATAACCCTCCCTTGGATACAGTGAGCAGGGCATCCTTCTGGGTAAGGTTACCCACAAATTTTCCGGTGGAGGTTATCTCTACTTCCCCCGAAGCAATCATGTCACCCTTAAAATAACCGGCTATAGTGGCATTGGTGGTTTTGATATCGGCCTCAACATGACCTTCCTTGCCTACCACCAGCTCTTTGCCTGAAATAATTTCACCCCTCATATTACCGTCTATCCTGGCGGAGCCGGGGGAATAAATTTTACCCTCGATTCTAACTCCTTCCGCTATGACAGTTAGGGTCTTGCTTGCTTTGCTGTTTTCGTTTTTTGAAAAAATAGGCATAACTCCCTTATGTTATTGGATTTTAAAATCATATTATAACATCTTTTTAATTTAAATGGTTTAGTTTTTGCCTGTGAAATTATAAAATGTATCTTAATTATATTAGTGTCTGGAGATTGATTATGCGAAAGCTTAATTGCCTTATGTGGTTATTATTTCCACTTCTTAT